>CAYQLI010000026.1:0-11007 GCA_964418355.1 uncultured Pseudomonadales bacterium
TGAGGCGCGGGAGAAGGTGGCGAAATTCATCAACGCGAAAACGGATGAAGTGATCTTTGTCAGGAAAGCGACCGAAGGGCTGAACCTCGTGGCTTATGCCTGGGCGAAACAAAACATCAAGAAGGATGATGCGATCGTAATTTCTTTGCTGGAGCATCATTCGAACATGGTTCCCTGGCAAATTATTTGTGAAGAGGCTGGGGCACATTTGCGGGTGATCGAGGTAGATGAACAAGGGCGTTTACTGCTTTCCGGACTGGGAACAACTGAGCTTGCCGGGGGAAAACTGGTGGTGACAACTGGGAGCCTTTCGAGTCTTTTGGATGACAAGGTGAAACTAGTGGCGGTGACGGCGGTTTCAAATGTTCTCGGAACGATCACCCCAATGGAAGAAATAAAGAAAATGATGAAGAAAAAAGCGCCGGCAGCAAAACTGCTGGTGGACGGAGCCCAGATGGTGCCGCACATGCCAACTGACGTGGTGAAACTGGGGGCAGACTTCATGGCTTTTTCGGGGCATAAGATGCTTGGACCAACGGGAAGCGGAGTACTCTGGGGCAAACGGGAGGTTTTGGAGACAATGAAGCCCTTCCTCTACGGCGGAGACATGATCGGTGAGGTCCATTTGACGGGAACCAGCTTTGCCGGATTGCCGAATAAGTTTGAAGCGGGGACGCCGGATATTGCCGGGATCATTGGTTTGGGAGCTGCGGTGGATTACCTTTCTGATCTGGGAATGGATAATATCCGGGAACATGAGAAAGAATTAATTGGCCACGCTCTGGGCAGAATGGAAGAGCTCGAGAAGAAGGGGTTGGTGGAAATTTTTGGTCCAAGAAATGCAGATGAACGGGGTGGGGTGATGACTTTCAATGTCAAGGAGGTTCACGCCCATGATGCGGCCCAGGTGCTCGATAAATATGGAATTGCGGTTCGTTCCGGACAGCATTGCGGGGCGCCGATCGTGGAGCGATTTAAAACACTGGCAATGGCGCGAGCGAGTTTCTATGTCTACACCACCAAAGAGGAAATTGATTTCTTATTCGAAAAAATTAAAGAGGTGCCAAAAGTGTTTGAAGTAGGTAGATAAAATGGACTATAAAGAGGAGATCATTGACCACTACAAGCATCCTAGGAATTACGGGGATCTAGAAGAACCTTTTGTCTCGATCAGAGAAAATAACGCTTCCTGTGGAGATATGGTGGAGGTAAAGGGGAGGCTTGATCAAGAAAACAGAATTCATGTTTTACGCTGGCGGGGGGTGGGCTGTGCCATTTCCACGGCAGCGGCCAGTATGCTCTCTGAGAAGGTGGTCGGTATGAACAGGGAGGATCTCTCTAAGTTCGGAGTTGGTGGGGTGGTAAAACTTTTGGGGGGAGAAATAAACGCGGGGAGAATGAAGTGCGCCACCCTTGCTTACAACGCGATCCTGAAACTCTTTGGGGGGCAGGAATAATGTTTTGCTAAGATAAAACAATGCCGGTAACCCTAAATGCCAAAGTCATCAAGAAGCAGAATCTGGCGGGTAGTTATTGGCAAATTGGTTTGGAATTTCAAAATACCTTTGATTTCTCGGCGGGGCAATTTGTGAGCGTCAAGGTAACGCCGGAAGGATTGAGGCGGTCATATTCGATTGCGAGCGCGCCGGACGCAAATATTATTGATATCCTAATAGATATTTCCCCAGGAGGGATGGGGAGCAAGTATTTTCTTTCTCTAAAAGAAGGGGACGTGGCCGAGGTGATGGGACCGATGGGAATATTTACTTTGGCCTCAAAGGCACCCAAAAACAATAAATTATTCATCGCCACCGGCAGCGGAATTGCCCCAATGAGGGCGATGATCTGGGATCTGCTGCGCACGAATAAGTACCAGGGCGAGGTGCAACTATTGTGGGGGATGCGACACGAGGAGGACCTGTTTTGGCAGGATGAGTGGCAACGGATGAATGGGGAGTATGCTAATTTTTCTTACCATGTTGTCCTGTCGAAACCGGGGGAACACTGGCATGGTGAATGCGGCCATGTGGGCGATTGTCTCCGAAATGATTTTATTGTAAAAGTGGCTGACCTTTCGAGTTGGGAATTTTATTTGTGCGGCGGTCAGGAGATGATCATGGAAATGGGGGCTTATCTGGCGGGGAAGGGAGTGGGGAAAGAGGATATTCATTTCGAGAAGTTTTTCTAACTGGGTATGGTTCGGAGTGCGCAACAGCCGTGCTCGGACCGCTCGGAGAGTACCCGGGGCATGCCTGCGCGCGGTTTTGCATCACTCCTGCACCATTACTTTTTCCATGATAATATCTCTATATGGCGGATATTCAATACACTGTCGGTTCTGATAAAAAGCCGGCGAAAACCAAATACCAGGTGAGGGTGATCAACGATAAGTGCATCGGGGCGGCGAGCTGTGTAGCCGTGGCGGCGATGACCTTCAAACTTAACGACGCCAACAAAGCGGACATTATTGACCAGGATGGGAATGTTGATACGGAAAAGCTCCTGGCGGCACAAAGCTGCCCGACCAGTGCGATCGAGGTGATCGAGGTGGAAACCGGTGAGAAGATCTGGCCGAAATAGATTCATTCTTTGCTGACTCGGGATATGTTTTCTGACGACCGGTAATCGGTCATGCCGGCGCATGCCCGTTCCCTTCGGTCTCGCCTCGAAAATTCCCTCGACTTTGCTCGGGAAACCGTGCTTTTCGAGGCTGCGAATGATCGTCTGAAAAACACACCCCTGCGTCATCAGGAACAAATCAATTCTCGGTGATAGAATTATAAACAATGGAGAACTGGAAGATGATCGCGGCTGTGTTTGGAGGGAGTGTTTTGCTGGTGGTGTTGATGGCAATCGGTTTGTCCAAAATTTCCAGTAATGGAACAGGAACTTTAAAAGTATCTGTTGACGAGTTGATAAACGGGGCGAGGTGGATCAAAACCACAGAGGAGCCAAAAGTGACGGTAGTGGAATTTTCTGACATTCAATGTCCGGCTTGTAAGGCGGCCGAACCGATCTCTTTGGAACTACAGAAGACTCCCGGAGTGAAGTTCGTTTACCGTCACTTTCCGCTCACGACAATTCACAAGAACTCCTGGAAGGGATCGCGGGCAATAGAAGCGGCACGAATGTTGGACAAGGGGTGGGAGATGATGGCCTTGATGTTTGAGAAGCAAGAAGAATGGGCTAATGAAAATAAACCGGAGGATTTCTTTGTCGAGTATGCAAAAAGTCTCGGTTTGGATGAGAAAACTTTTCAAGAAAAGATGAGTGGTGAGGAAACAGATAAATTTGTAGGGGAAGATAGTAGTCTTGGGAGTAGACTGCAACTTTCGGGAACGCCGACATTTTTTGTTAATGGGGAACAGATAGGTTCTCCGTATATACTAGATAAAGTTAGGAGTTTGTTGAAATAATCTATGACAATCGGTCTGGCGACTCTAACAACTGCGGCTTTGATAAACGGACTGAACCCCTGTGGCATCGGCATGATGATTACTTTCCTGGGATATCTGTTGGTTTTTGGTCAGGTGGATAGGAAAAATAAACAACTGTTAACCCAGGGGATTGTTTACGTGGTAAGCGTTTTCGTTACCTACCTTCTTATCGGACTGCTCTTTTATAGTTTGGCCTTCTACCTGCAGAGGCTTTGGATCGCTTCGGTCTTCAAGTACCTGATGGGTGGGGCAGTCCTGATCGCTGGTCTGATCCAACTAAAGGATGGAATCTGGCCCGACTCACCGATCCACCTTCGGATGCCGGCGGCCGGCAGCAAAAAAATAAACCTATTGATGGAGAAAATGGGTCTTTCGGTGGCGGCTCTCGTTGGCGTTGCGGTAACAGCTTTTTCGACTCCCTGCATGTTGCCGCTTTATGTAGGTACGGCGACGGTGTTGGCTGGTTCCGGGTTGCCAATGACCTTGGTGCTCGTTTATTTTCTTTACTACAATCTGATTTTTATCTCGCCTTTGATCGTGGTCTTGATTTTGATGTACCGGGGCGAAGGGGTGGTGGCAATGAAAGAAAGGGAGCATAAATATGGTCGGTGGCTGAGGCTATTGATGGGAATTGTGTTGGTGGTCGTCGGATACCTGATAATTTTCCGCTAGGAACTTAGATTTGACGGGAGGGATAAAATTAAGGTATGGATGATTAATGGTGAGGCCCTCCTACGCGTTAAGCTTCGGAGGGTGAAAGGTGGTGATTGAGATTGGATATACCTGATAAAAATAAGCCAGCAGTAGCTAAACTACTTATTTATTTGTCGGTGGTTTCCGTAATATTAGCGGCAGTTGGGGCGGCGGGGAATGATTTATATCTCGCAAGCACACAGTGGCTGCTTATTGCTATAATTCTTTCCATCTGGGGAGTCTACATATTAGTAGAAGCCTATTTGAGAATGAACCGCTAATGACAGATCTGGAAGCAAAAGTGAGAGAAGCATTAAAAGAAGTAATTGATCCGGAATTACGGATCAATATTGTGGACTTGGGTTTGGTTTATGATGTCCGAGAAGAAAAGGGTGTGGTGGAGGTAGAAATGACCCTGACCTCTCCGGGCTGTCCTCTGGCGGGTATGATTGATGCCGCTGTGAAGGAAGCCGTGGAAAAAATTAAAGGAGTGAAGAAAATCAGTGTTGAGCTAACCTGGGACCCGCCCTGGACAGAGGATATGATGAGCGATGAAGCCAAAGCCGAGCTTGGGTTTGATTAGTGTGTTATAACTAATTCACTATGGCAAAACCGGAATTTTTACAGGAGACGAAAGAGAGTTATGACGGGGTCAGTTTGGCGGACTTGGAGCATCATATAAAAGAATATTTGGGGTATCTGATGGGCAGAGAGTTGGAGACTGACGAATTCGTTTATGAGGACTTACTGACCCTTTTGGCCCTGAGACTAATGCATGCTGAAAAATCGGCGGAAGGAGCAGAGGATAGTTATCAGAAATTTGCGGCTGAAAGCTTGAGGGAGGATTATACGGCAATTTTCCGAAATCCTAAGGCGACTGACCAGTGGATGTTTATATATTGCGCAGACCAGAGAAGTCATTATGCTGATCGAAACGAAGAGGAGAGGGCAAAAAGGTGGGATGAGATAGCCGAGGCGGTGGAAAGAGTGATTCAGGGTGTGACTGCGCTGGATAAACAAATCGCGGTGGAGATCGCCGAAAGAGCAGGCGACCCCGGATTCCTGGCCGACGAATGGCGAAGGTTGAGGAAAGTGGAAGCCTTGGAACCGGCTGAAATTACAGATGACTTGTGCCACGTTTAGAGATAGTGGTTTGATACAATAACCTCGTATGAAGATTATTTTGGGGGCAGACCATGGGGGGTATGAGTTGAAAGAAGAGATCAAAAAGTGGCTGGTGGGGCAAAAGTATGAAGTTTCGGATGTAGGAGCGGAAAAATTGGAACCCGAGGATGATTATGTAGACTATGCGGCGCTCGTAGCAGAAGAGGTAGCCGAGAACGGCGATGTGCGGGGAATTCTGTTTTGCCGGAATGGTTATGGCATGATGATCGCGGCGAATCGGTTCCAGGGGGTCCGTTGTGGTGAGGCTTTTGATGTCGAGGCGGTGAAACGAGGGAGAACTGATGACGACATTAACTGCCTGTCGGTGCCGTCAGACTACATTAAGGATGGGGATGTCAAAAAGATGATCGAAGTGTTTTTGAAAACGAAGTTCTCTGGCGAAGAAAAATATATGAGAAGATTGTGGAAGCTGGAGATGCTTGGCAAGGGCGACTGTTGTGGTGGTGGTGGCTGTGGAAACTGCTAATATGGAGGTATGGTTACTGTCATTCCGGCGATCATGCCGAAGAGCCTCTCTGAGTTGGAAGAACAACTGGCAAGAGTTTGGGCGTATGCCCCCCGGGTCCAGCTGGACGTGATGGACGGGATTTACCGGCCGGAAAAGACGATTGGGCCGGAACTCCTTAACCAAATTGATACGATCGTGACCTGGGATGCTCACTTGATGGTGGAGACCCCCGAGAAATGGATAAAACAGTGCGTCATGGGTGGGGTAGATCGGGTTTTTGGGCAGGTGGAAATGATGAAAGACATGACGGCCTTTATTGCCGATGCCCAATCGGAAACTATGGCGGTTGGTTTGGCTTACGATATTGACACTCCTCTAACTGACTTGGAGAAAGTGATCAACGATCTGGACGCGGTGCTCTTAATGAGTGTGAAGGCGGGGGGACAGGCGCGAGAATTTGATGAGCGGGTCCTTCCCAAAATCAAAGAAGTAAGGAAAATGAATAAGAGGATCCCGATCGTGATAGATGGGGGTATTAACGAAGAAAAAATGAAAGAATGTCTCGCGGCTGAATGGGCGGAAGAGATCGAGGAAGATGAACTAAACAAATCAACTTTGGGGATCGAGTTCGTGGTGGGGAGCCATTTGCTGACTGCCGGAAACGTAGAAGAAGAGTTGGAACATCTGCGGACAATGCAAACACACGCTCATGGATAACGCAACGACGGGTAAATTCAAGAGGATGAAGGCGGTTTCTTTGTTCGGCTTTGCCGATGCACAGCCGGACAGCGAACTGTATCGGTCAACTTTTGAAGTGGCTAAAGCGATCGCCCAGAACGGTCTGGAGGTAATCAATGGGGGCGGTCCGGGAGTGATGCGGGCGGGAACGGAAGGAGCACACGCCGGGGGTGGCAGAGTCACGATTGCGACCTTTTATCCCAAGTATATCAATCACTTTGAGGGCAAGGATCACCTAAATAAGGCTGATAAGGAAATTATTGAGAATAACTACCTGGACAGAACCCTGAAACTTTTGGAGTTGGGGAATGCTTATGTGATCTTTAACGGCGGGACGGGAACGTTATCAGAATTCGGCATGGCCTGGGGTTTGGCTTATCTTTATTTTGGCCACCACAAACCCCTGATCCTCTATGGCAATTTTTGGCATGAGATCATGGAGACGTTGGTTTCAAATATGTTGATTGCCCAGCAAAGACCGGAATCTTTGAAGGTGTACAAGATCGTGACCTCTCCGGAAGCGGTGATTGAGGCCCTATTGGAACACGAGGCCTACCTCGAAAAGAATCCCGAAGAGACTCACGCGCCAACAGAAACAAAGGAACACGCATTTTTGGATTAAACCAGCTGGCTTCGTTCATGTTTTCAGTCAGACCGATAGTTTGTCGCCTCCAGCGGGCGACAACTATACTACATACTCGCCCCGATTTTTCCTCGCTTCGTTCGGAATCCAAGCAAATCGGAGCTGCGTAATGTTCTTTTGAAAACACGAACGATAGCCATCAGCCTCAATGCTAAAATATTGATATATGCTGCCCGTTTCTTTTGATGCTTTGACTGAGAAGGCGAATCAACTCCGTCAGGAAGTGGTAAAGATGCTGGTCAATGCCGGAACAGGCCATTCTGCCGGGCCATTGGGATCGGCTGATTTCTGGACCTTGTTGTATTTTGGAGGCTTTCTCAATTATCATCCCGCAGAACCATGGTGGGAGGACCGAGACCGGGTAGTGCTTTCGGCTGGCCATTATTGCCCGATTTTTTATGCCGTTCTCGCCGAAGCGGGATTTTTTCCAAAATCAGAGCTAGCAACGCTGAGACAGTTGGGAAGCCGCTTACAAGGCCATCCGATTGCCCGGAGTCTTCCCGGGGTCGAGACGACGAGCGGACCGCTTGGTCAGGGAATTTCTCAGGCGGTGGGCATGGCACTGGCAGCAAAATCGGACAACAAAAAATGGCGGGTCATTTGTTTTATGGGAGATGGAGAACAGGATGAAGGACAGGTTTGGGAGGCCTACTTATGTGCGGCTAAATATGCGCTGTCTAACCTTACAGTGGTGATTGATAGAAATAATATCCAAATAGATGGACATACAGAAGATGTCATGCCGCTTGGGTCGCTCGGAGCAAAGCTCTCGGCATTTAACTTTAACGTGATCGAGGTGGACGGACATAATATGAGTGATATTAATGAAGCGATGGGGCGGGCCAAGGTCACTTTTGAAAAACCGACAGCGATAATCCTTCGGACAACTCCAGGGAAAGGAGTGGATTTTATGGAAAACGAACCGGCTTGGCATGGAAAGGCGCCGAAGATAGGTGAGGCGGTTGAGGCTCTTTCTGAATTAAAAAAGATCAGGACCTTGGGAGGAAGAATTAGTAATGATTAACAAAGAATTTTTTCTAGTTGAGGACTTCGTCAATGCTCCGAAAAAAGCAATGAGGGATGGCTATGGTGAAGGCTTGGTTGAAGCCGGCACCCGCAATCCAAACGTAGTGGCGTTGGTGGCGGATCTGATGGAGAGTACCCGGACGGATCTATTCCGAAAAGAGTTTCCCCAAAGATTTTTCGAGATGGGGATCTCGGAGCAGAATATGATGGGGGTGGCGGCGGGAATGGCCGCGTCGGGCAAGATTCCTTTTGTAAATTCATTTGCTTGTTTTAATCCTGGAAGAAATTGGGAGCAGTTCCGGATCAGTGTCTGCCTTTCAGGTAATAACGTCAAGGTGGTGGGAGGCCATGCCGGGGTGGGGAACGGAACGGATGGCGGAAATCAGCAGATGTATGAAGATATCGCCCTCGCCCGGGTTTTGCCAAACCTGACGGTGGTAGCACCGGCGGATTACGAGCAAGCGAAAAAAATGGTGCTGGCGATGACAGAGTTTGTTGGACCGATCTATATGAGAATGACCAAGCCGACCAGAAGTATGGTCACAACCCAAGGAACACCATTGACGATCGGCAAGGCCCAGGTACTACGGACGGGGAAAGACGCAACAGTCATTGCTTGCGGAGCGTTGGTCTACGAAGCACTCCTGGCGGCAGAAGAGATCGCCAACGAAATTGATGTGGAGGTGATCAATGTCCACACAATCAAACCCTTGGATAAAGAAACAATTTTGACCAGTGTCGCCAAGACAAAGAGAGTGGTTTGTGCGGAAGAACATTCAATTATCGGAGGGCTTTCCGGAGCGGTGGCGGAAATGCTTTCAGAAGAGAGGCCGACTAAAATGAGACGGGTGGGGATGAGAGACAGATTTGGAGAAAGCGGTGAGCCAGACGAACTCCTGACCAAATTCGGAATGACCAAAAAAGAGATCATAGCCGGAATCAGGGAACTGCTTTAAGCTTTGCCGGCACTGCCGAAAAGTTTTATTTTTGTTTCGACCACCTCCCTGATCGCGTCAATGACCGGGGGCATGATCTTGTAGACGGCAAGCTCCTTATTTTCGACCAAGATTCTTTCCAGGGTGGTCCGAAAGGCCAGGCGGAGTTCGCTGTTGACGTTGATTTTGACGATGCCGATCTGAATTGCCTCCTTGACTTGCTCGTCGGGCATGCCACTGCCACCATGAAGAGAAAGAAAACAACTGGTTTTGGCACGAATATCACGAAGACGAGTCAGGTCTATATGTTTTGGAGTTTGGTAAAAGCCATGAACGCTACCGAATGAAGCGGCAAGAATGTCTGTCAGAGTATTTTCTGAAAACGAAGCGGCCTGATCAGGATCGGTGAGCTTCGTCTGTTTCAATTCCTCTTCGGCAGTAACGGTGTGGAAGGAACTACCGCCGGGTAACGTATCTAGTTCGGCCTCAACCAGGACGTTTTTGGCGTGAGCTTCGATAACAAAGGTTTTGGTTTGGCTGAGGTTTTCGTCATAACTAAGGGTACTGCCATTGAAGTGAACCAGATCAAAACCCCAGGCGAGGCCTTGTTTGGCCGCCGTAAGGCTGGGAGAATGGTCCAGATTGGTGAAGATAGGCAGACCAGTTTCCCTCTGCGCATTCCTGACTAGATCAACGAAGTTTTGGCCGCCAAGGTATTCAACTTCGCCGTGGGAGGCTTCAATAATGACAGGGGCTTTGAGGTTTTTGGCGGCCTCGACAATAGCTTTGATGGTTTCGATATTGGCGGCATTAAAGGCACCGATGGCAAAATGTTCTTCTTTAGCGCGATTCAACCAATCTTGGGCAGTCATAATTTGACTATAACATTAGTCGGTGGAAACGAGGTGGAGAAATTTCCCGAGACGGTGGCCCCATTTGCGCCAGAAGCCATCGAAGTAAACGACGTTGAGAAGTGTCAGGGCAATCAGGGTGATCGCGTCATAACTCGCGCGATCTTTGTAAACATCTTCAAGTTGGATCCACATCGCAAACTCATCAAAAGCGACGCCCAAGGCGAAACCATAAAGAAGGGCGAGCTTCAGCCTGGTTTTTTCGGTCCGGGGACCACTGAGGCCAAGAAAGCCGATCAGGGCCAAGAGAATAAAACCATAGGCAAAATGGTGGACGTGGGTACCCCTGACATTAATTTGGAGATCGGGGAAGATGGCAGTCCAAAGACGGGAGGCGATAAAGGTGGCGAGGAAGGTGATGAGAATGAGAAAAGGGATCTCTTTGCCGTTTTTTGGTTTTAGGCGATGGATTGCGTTCACGCAGCATATTATAGAATGAAGTCATGAAGAAGGTCTTGTGCGTAGGGTCGGCGGTGATGGATATCCTGGTTCAGTCTCATGACTTGCGGGTGATGAAAAGCCATCAAGTAGCCGGAGGGGTCGCGATGTGTGAGGTTTATGGCGGCAAGACAGAGGCGGAAAATATCTCCCTCCAAACAGGTGGGGCGGGGACAAATGTGGCGGTTGGGCTTGCCCGCTTGGGTCTGACAACGGCAACCCTGGCAAGAGTGGGAGATGATTGGATGAAAGAATTGGTCCTCAGTGATCTTAAACGGGAGGGTGTAGAAACCAGTTTGATACAGGTTGGACCTGCTGAAAAGACAGGATTGTCGGTAATATTGGTGACGGCCGATGGGGGCAGATCAATCATTACCTACCGGGGGGCGGCGAAGGGGATCAATTCCAAGGATGTTGATTGGGAGAAAGTGGGAGGGGCGGATTGGATTCAGATCGCGGCCCTAGGAGGGAACATGACGATACTGGAGGATCTCGTTGGTTTTGCCAAAAGTAAGAACATCCGTGTCGGTTGGAATCCTGGCAAAGGAGAACT
>CAYQLI010000027.1:0-7490 GCA_964418355.1 uncultured Pseudomonadales bacterium
AAAGCACCAAGGCCGATCAAGATTCTGGATTTAAGAAATTTTTTCATCGATATTCTTTGTTCATGATATCGAGTGTCAGTTAAAAAGACAACTTAATCTTCCAGAGCTCTTAGGATCGCACTAACGACCTCCTCCGGTTTCATTGTGGAGGTATCGAGACTTAAGGTCAGGAGAGGCTTTATCTCTTCATCGTCGACGACTTCGTAATAGCCGCCATAATTTTCTTTAAAACGGTTGATGGCGTCCTCTGTAGGATTATCGCGCTGGATCTTTCTTTTCAGTAATTCTTCGACCGGGGCGTGAAGCTCAATGACTTTGAATCCGTTTTGGATGAACTGTCGGATTCTTTCTTTGCTTAACCAGGAAATGACATAGAGAACATCGTCCATCAACAGAACCTTTTCACTAGTTGCTTGAAAATATTTATCAATAGTTTCTTCGTCGTCTGGCCAAAAGTCATTGTTTAACCGAATCACTTCGTTGTCTGCTTCGATGATATTCAGGTTAAGGGGTCCGGCGATTGATCGGGCGGTTGTTGACTTGCCAGAGCCGGTGATGCCAAGAAGGACAACTTTCATTTTTTGAATTGATACTCACTGTTCACGTCTCCAGGAAAGTTTCCGGCAATAGAGGTTTCGAGTTTGTAACTTCCGAAATTTAGATCTTTACCGGAAACTTTCACTATTTCCAAAACATTAACTTCACTTCCTAGCTTGATCACATTGATAATTTCGCTTAGGTCAAACTTTTCGATTATTTGTTCAAATGATGGACTTATGGGCGTGGTAAAAAACTCAATATATGCGCGACCATCAATCTTTAGGAGTTTCCAGACTTCCCGTAGGAATAGTAATTTATCTTCAGAATAATTCAGAACGTGACCGGCAGAGTAGACGGCGTCAATACTCTCTAAGCCAATTTCTCCTTTGATCTCTTCTAATTTCTTAGCGACTACTTTTATTTTTTCCGGTAATCCCACCAGATCGTCTTGGTCGACAAATGGCTCAACTACGACTAAGCGCCCGTTTGGTTTTTGGGCGAGTTCTTTGGCCGCAACTAAATTACCACCACCGATTTCAAGAACCGTTCCACCTTTCTCTAATGTCTCTTCAATGTAACTAGAACCTTTTGACCCGAGCATTTCAGCAATGCCTCCAATCCCTGACCATTTTCTTTTTCTTTCCATCGTGGGAATACCTTTTTCCAATAGTCCGGAGGTCGGTTTTCCTAGATGAGAAAGATCAACCGGAATGAATCTTTTTACTGCAGTTGTTTTATCAGTCTCGTCTGCCATATTTGTGTCTGGTTTTATATCAGTTCTAAATATTTGAAACTTAACTTCATGCCGGGAGATCCTTCTATAAGCGGATCGTTGGGTTTGATCCATTTGAAACCTTTGGATTCATTCGGGTCGATCTTTATCTGGTCAAGATTTTTTATCCTGATCAGTGACGATACCATTATCCAACGAGTGTCGGCATTATCCCGCCAAAAGGGCTCGCTGGTTTTGATGATATCGCCTTCAAGATTGGTCTCCTCCTTCAGTTCCCTAAGGGCGGCGTCCTCTGCTGATTCCCGTTCGTGGAGATAGCCCGTCACCACATTCCAGGATCCGGGATTAGTCCGATGATCGGCTCGCTGCAGAATCAAATACTCACCTTTTCCGTTAGTGGCAACGGCATGAACAGTCGTGTAAGTTTTCATTAGAGCTTTTTTATGCGGTAAATTGTATGGCCTTTGCGGCTTTTTATCATTTTCAAATTTAAATCGTTCTGGCTGCCAACTTTGGGGATTAGCCTATTCAAGGCGTTCACGACGACCACCCAGAGTTCCCCGCCCTGGTTCAATGATTCGTATGGTTTCAAAATGAATTCCTGAGCAATTGCTTCATCGCCTATTTTGGCGGGAATGTTTGAAACAATTAGATCGAATTTTTGAGGCATCAAGGCTTCCATCCCGACACTACCAATGGCGGAGGCGTTGGTGAGCTTATTTTTTTTGATGTTGTAATTGGTGTATCTGACTGCCAAAAGATCCCGGTCAACCATGATTACTTCAGAGTTAGGAAATTTACTAGCCAAAACAATTCCTATCGGACCATAGCCGCAACCGAGATCCAAAATTCGTTTTGGTTCGACCTCTGAAGCTAGGTTTCTGAGGAGGAAGTCTGTCCCATGATCAATCGCAAAGGTTGAGAAAAGAGTCTCGCCCAGATCGAAGTAATACGTTTTGCCCTCGAACGAGTAGCTGATTTCTTTTTTGAAATAAATATCCATTCGGTTATGACTTTGTATCCAGATAATCCTGGAGGATGAGGGCGGCGGCGGCGGCGTGAGCCTCCTCCTGGCGCCTTTGTTTGGCGACTCCCCCCTCGATCATTTTTTTGACTGCTTCCTGACTGCTCAGATCTTCGGGGTGAAGCACCACAGTGCCCGAAAAAACCCGTTTGATTTCGTCTTGGAGGACGAGGGAAAGATCTTTGATCGGACCGGAGTGTGGCTCACCAATGACGATGGTGTCCGGATGATAGTTCCCGACCAGGGATTTGACATGATCGAGGAGTTGGTGAGCGGGAAAAGTGGTCAGCGGCTGTGCCAGTTTGCCCTCATGGGAAATGGCGACGCCGATTTGAGCTAAGCCGGGGTCGAGTGCGAGATAAATCATATTAGGATTTTATCAGTTCGGCCTCGACGACTAAGCGGCGGAGTTTAGTTCCGGGCGGAACACAGGTGATCAGCTTTAGGGTTTTGTTGTTGTAATCTTGTTTTAGAACCCAAAATTCATTCGGTTTGACCTCATACATTTTGCTTACCCGATAGGTGTATTTGACCCCGGCATAATCAACAAAAATATCGGCGCCGATCTTTAGCGCAGGGAGGGTGGAGAAAATGGTGAGGTAATTTTTGGGGTTAAAAAATTGCGGCAAGGTGGAGTGGCCGAAGATCACCGGGGCACCGGCATCCCCAGGATAAGCGGTTTGGGGGTATTGAATCAAACTCTTGGTGAGGTCATCAGTATCGGCCTTGACGATGGCTTCTTTTATTCCCAGAGAAGGGATTGCTAGATTGTATTGTTCCTGTTTGACCAGTCTTTCGGTCAGGGCGCTTGGCTGACCATTCAGGTCTATGAATTGAGATTGTCCAGTAAGGGGACTGATTCCAGTGGCATCGGCAGGTGAGAAGGTAAACCAATTGCTGGCCTTGGTGTAATCAATGTCAGCGATCAAGGTGGGCTCATTACCTGAACCAGAGTTGTATTCGCTGGCAAAAGATTCATAAATAATGGGGCTAAGGAGATTATTTTGCCCACCGCCGTCATTCATTTTGAGGGAGAGATTGTAGCTAGCCATTGGCCAGACAACGGAGGCGACTAGGCCTAAGCCAAGCGAGGAAACTAAGGTGGGCAAGACCCGTAAATAGCGGGGGATCACTTTCCCCGGGGTTGGGGACTGGCTAGTGGCCTTCTGGTAAGAATAGAGCATTTACTTGGTCGAAATCGTGTAAGAATAGCGATCGGGGTTGAGCGGCAGTCGCAGGCTCAGGAGGGGCAGATTGGGGGAAATGGAGACAAGAGCACTTTGGTAACCCTGGATCGTCTGGAGAATCTCTCTGATGGCGTTGGCCGATTTACCCTTGACGGCATTGGTGATATTTGTTTCGTTAATTTCGGGGAAAAGGAAGGCTTGGACATTGGCTTTGGTGGCAAAAGTATTTGCGTCAAGCGGGGCGGGGTCGGTCAGACTGACCTGGGTTTGATCTCCGGCGATAACTAGGCCCGGTTGTTCACTACTCAAGATTTTTTTCTCGATTTGGGAAAGTAGTTGTTCATGGGAATAGACCAAGACATCCAGATCGGCCGCCAGATCAAGATTCAGAGTGTTGGCCTCCTGACCAAGATTGTGATCAAAGGTTTTGGTAGTATATTTCAGATCTCCAATGACGAGAGAACGACTATCAGGATCGCTTTTCTTCAGCTGATCCTCGATGGAAGCTTTTATTTTGTCACTTGATTCGGAAAGAAGTTTGTCCTGGTCTTTTTTATCAACGGCCTTGACGGTCCGGGAAGAACCACCGGAGAAACTATTATCGGCGCGGGCTCGGATTGATGACAGTGGATTATTATCAACACTCATCTGGGTGCCTTTGTCGAGATTATATTCGGCGCCGATTTTTGAGGCGGTCACGTTCACTTGGGCATTACCCGGGGGGATGCTGCCATTTTCATCAAGGACGCCACTGCTACTGGCGATGGTAACTGCGGAGTCGAGGACAAAACTCTGGTTTCCTGAAGCGACCTTGGTCCCCGCTTTCAGATTGACCGGCAGGCTGGTGTAGTTATAGACACTAATCTTGCCAGTGGCCCTGTCTCCAACGACGGTTTCGCCGGTGGTAGAGGTACTGCCACTAACCTTGGCGGAGAGAGTTTTCTTGGTGGCGATCACCGAAAGATAATTATCTTTATTGCCGGTCCCGATCGCCACATCAATTATCTGACTGACCCGGGTCGGGGAGAGAGAAAGCACGATTTTGACCTTACCGAAGTAAAAATAATAACCAACAATCCCAGAAAGCAAGATGACCAAAAGAAAAACGGGAATGATATAGGCGAGTCTGCCGAGTTTGATCGGGGGCAAACTAAACCGAGGAAGAGTGAATTTGGGTAAAACGGGGCGGGGTAGTTTGTTTAGGAAATTAACTTTTGGTTTTTCCGGCACTTCTACCTCAGGCTCAGTCGTATCAACGATTGTCTCTACATTACCAATGGCCTCAACTTCATCACCGCTACCTTCAACTGAAAAACCCATCGAGGTAAGATCTGAGGTCACGCTTTCAACGGCAGATGCAGTTTTCTCTTCTATCTTCCCGCCTTCTTCTGCTTCAGAAGCGATTTCAAGTCCGATTGATTTGGCCGCCTCGGAACCGCCAGAGAGGGCGATCGCCCGAATGGAAAAATCGATCGGCAGAACCTGAACCTTCGGAAGATGAATAAAAGGCAACTTGTCACTCCAGGGATAACCCACGATCTGCTGTTCCTCATTTTCGAGGTCACTGCCGTTAGTCAAAATGAACCTTGCGGGGAGCTTTTCCGCTTCAAACCGAGCCAGTCCTTCTTCGACATCCCGGGCGAGGTCGTCGGAACGGCCGACTTCCTCCTGAGCCTGAATTTCACCTAAATTGACCAAGGAGACGATGACTTTGCTTGGATAAATTTCGAGAAGAATGGCTGTTGGTGGAATGCCCTCTTGGGTCTTCAGGTGACTGACGATCGCCTCGGTAATGGTCACCATCCCGATGGGCTTGAGGGAGAGTTCGCCGATGAGGCGCTTGATCAGTTTTTGCTTGGTGGGATGAACCCGATTTTGAGATAACCAGGAATCAGGCAAACCAAAAATTACCCGATCGGGCTCGCTAGCGAGGCCACGGATGGCTTCGGTAAGCGAAGCGTCAACACCGTTGATGAGAGAGTCTTCGGAGTCCCAGAGTTCGTAACTACCCAAGGCCACGATGCTGGGAGCTTCGTCTTCGACCTGCCAAACGGCAGATTTGATCATTGATTCGTGAATTTCGACGGCCAAGAAAATTTCAGCGGTAGATTTTTTGTTTTTTGGTGTGAATAGATTATTGAAGACCATTTTTTGATGTTTTAGACCTTGGTGAGGTAGAGGCGACGTAGCGAACTACCAAGAGACTCTTGTTTAACTATCTTTATCTTACCAATTTCCCCTGTGGCCGCCACATGGGGACCGCCGCAGAGTTCTTTACTGTAGTCACCAATTTGATAGACGGTGACTTTGGGCGGATATTTCTCCCTGAAGAAGGCCAATGCCCCACTCTCGATCGCTTCTTCATAAGGCATGGTCGTGATTGTGACGGGTAGGTCGGCCGCGATCTTTTCATTGACGATTTCTTCGACCCTACTTATTTCTTCCGAAGTGAGCGCCTTGCCGTAAGTAAAGTCAAAACGAAGCCTTTCGGAAGTGAGATTACTGCCCGCCTGGTGGACTTCTTTGCCAAGGACATCACGGAGGGCCTGGTGCAGGAGATGGGTGGTGGTGTGATACTTCATGACGACTTCGCTGTGATCGGCGAGCCCACCTTTGAACATCCCGGCGGCGGCGGTGCGGCTGATTTCCTGGTGTTTCTTGAATTCTGCCTCAAACTGGCCCCGATCAACCTGCTGTCCCCGCTCATCCGCTAGTTCCAGGGTGAGTTCCCAGGGGAAACCATAGGTGGAAAGCAGATCAAAGGCGGACTTGCCGTCAATAACTTCGATCTTTTCCAGAACCTTCAGGCCCTTGTTGACGGTCCGTTGGAATTTCTCGATCTCTTGTTTGATGATATTGCTGACGCGGTCAAAATCCTTGAGGCGGTCGAGATAAATGCCTTCGTACATGGTGAAGATGGTAGTGATGATGGCATCAAAGTCCTGACTTTTGGCCTCCGGCTTCATCCGGAAAACTTTCAGGGCGGCACGGCGAAGGAGGCGGCGGAGAACGTAACCCTGCTGTTTGTTGCTAGGCTCCAGCCCTTCGGCGATCATCATCACCGAGCCTTTGAGGTGATCACAGATGATCCGCATGGCCGCTGATTCTTTGGCATACTCTTTTCCGGTTAACTTCTCGATCTGCCTGATGATCGGCATAAAGAAATCAGTCTTGAAAACATCAGGGTCGTGGTTAATGGCGGCCATAATTCTTTCCAGGCCGCCGCCGAAATCAACGTTTTTCTGAGCGAGTTCTTTTAGAGAGCCATCTGTTTGTTTTTGATAGAGCATGAAGACGGAGTTGCCGATCTCTAGGAAACAACCGCAGTCACAGTTCGGGTGGCACTCCTGGCCAAATTTGGGGTCATGGGCAGTGCCGAAATCATAAAAGACTTCACTATCGGGACCACCCGGTTCGCCTGCCGGCATGGTCGCGGGAACAGCACCGTTTCTCGCCCACCAGTTTTTCGCGACACCGTAAGCAAAGATGCGCCCGTCCTGCATGCCGACCTTACTACCATTTTCTTTGGTATCAATATCAACCTGTTTGGCATCAATGCCGGCACCGGAAAACAATTCCTGCCAGATCCCGATGGATTCATCATCCTTGGGGACGCCATTTTGGGGATCACCGATAAAGACGGTGACATAAAGCCTTTTGGGGTCAAGGCCGATCTCCTTGGTGAGAAATTCAAAAAACCAAGGCAGTTGTTCTTTTTTGAAGTAATCGCCGAGAGACCAGTTGCCGAGCATTTCAAAAAAAGTTTGGTGGCGGTTATCACCCACTTCTTCGATGTCGCCGGCGCGAAAGGATTTCTGGCTATCGGTGAGACGGGTTCCCAAAGGATGGGGTTGGCCCAGAAGATAGGGCATCATTGGCTGCATACCGGAACCGGTAAAAAGAGTGGTCGGGTCGTTGGCCAGAACGATCGGGGCTGAGGGAAGAACCTTGTGTCCGCGGGCCACAAAAAAATCGAGATATTTCTGACGCAATTCATTCGCGCTTA
>CAYQLI010000027.1:7500-10809 GCA_964418355.1 uncultured Pseudomonadales bacterium
ATGGGCTCATTATACAAGCTTGCTCCAGCTGGTTAGTAGTCGCGAATATAATCCCCTTTGTAGTTAATTACCTCGAGCCTTTCTCGCTCCGGATTCCAAACCAACCAATCTGCTTCGATCTTTCTGGCCACGGCAGTAAAATCGATCTCCTCTTCGATCAATTGAGGTAACATCGTCCCCAAAGCCAACGAATCCGGGATGCGCCGAAAATCAATGAGGCAATGACGCAAGGATTCGCTGGCGGCAGTGAGTCCGTCAAGGTGGTTTATTTCGTGCTCCAGAAGACCGGCTACCTGCCCGCGGGCCTTGAAGGAGGCCAACTGAGGCTTTTCCATCCCCGGTCGCCAGATGTGGGCTGAGATCTCAACATCGCAGGGTCTGATGACCCACATACTTATGTTCGCGTCTTCGATACTGCCGCAAGCTTCTGATATACATTGAACAGCTTCGGAGGTGGGGGTGATGACGGGATTTATTAAGACATAGCCCCGAAAATCAAAATCATCGTTTCTCCCAGGTTCGGCAGACCCAAAAACGACTCGGAGATGTTGTTCACCGATGCCCCAGGACTTTAGGATTTCCGGATCAAATTGAGTGTAGGCGATGTAGTAAAACCTGGTAAAAGGAGTACAGGCTGCTTCTCCGAGTCCATGAAGGCTTTCCAATAAAGCAAGGGGGAGCTTCTCCGGATCAACGATCGGTTCGGCAACGGGGATCTGACCGTCCTCGAGTAATTTGGCGGCGCTGGTACGATTGAGCTTTCTTATATACTCGACCTGCTCATCGCTGATCGTGGTAAATCCGTCCTCTTTAAAAGTCATATGGGGTATTTTCCCAGATGAGGGAGGAAAAATCAATCAGGGCTCGAGAGGATTGCCGTTACTTTCGAAATAGGTGGGGTTCGGGCGGGGGCGGTTCGTATAGGGCGGGGGTGGGGGTGGCGGTTCGTAACGAGTCGTGGGTTGGTCGGGCAAGTATGACTGAGGCTTGGCAAACTGATTCTCGATCTCACGGACAGCTTGGCCGGCAACATTCTTGGCTTCTTGAAAAAGATCTTCGTTTTTTTCCATGCCGGAAGAAAGAGAATTCAGGATCTGGCGGCTGGCCTTTCTGCCCTCTTCAGTTCCCAAAAGCAGGGCACCGGCGATCCCCACGGTCAAGCCGAACATGAAAGAAGAAAAGGAATTGTCGGTGACTTGTTCTCTGGGGTCACTCATAGTGGAGTTTGCATCGTAATGGGTGGTTTCGGTTCGGCGTGTTTATTGATGAAGCCGGAGAAGATCTCGATGATCTTGGTACTGTGTTTGAGACCTTCAACTATTCCCAGCACATTGCTGACGGGTTCCGCAAAGCGCCTCATGGCGGTTTCGGTCGCATCAAGGGCGGTGTTGAATTTCTTCAGAGAATGGGCGACCTCCTTCAAAAGGAACATTATCTGAATGCCAATCACGGCGGCGACAGTGGTGAGAACAGCGATGGAAACAAGGCTGACGATTTGGGGCAGTGTCATAAAACTAGTATAGCAACTTTACTGGGAGAGGACAGTGATGGGAATGGTTTTTGTGGTAGAACGGCCGAAGCGGTTCTCTACCACAACTTTGATCTCATTATTACCGGGGGAGAGATTCAGTTTGGTCAGAAAGCGGCCGGAGGAATCGGGAACGATCTTGAGGTCATCGTTCACGATCACGGTCGTACCGGAGGCAGTTTTCCCTTCGAGAGAGACGGGCGAGACTGTGACTGCATCCTTGACTGGACTGCTGATTTCCAGAGGAGGCGGAGTAATAACTGCCCGGTATTGAAAACCCAGATAGACCGAAAACACGATCACCCCAAGAACAATAAGAAGAGTCTGTGACTGGAATAAAGAGCTGAAAGCGAAACGGTGAGTGCGGCGGAGCGCTTGGGAATTTACCGGAGTGATGGAATGATAGTCACGGCGAAGAAGGGCGACCCATTCATCGGGATCTTTATTTAATGAGATGGCCAGATTTCTGACAAAACCTTTGGTAAAAGTGGCTGAGGGCAAGCTCTTGAAATTGTTTTCTTCAAGGGCTTCGATATAGCGAGCATCAATCTTGGTGATGCCTGACAGTTGAGCGGCTGAAAGACCTTTGTCTTTACGGGCAGACCTAATAATTTCCCCGATAGTTTTCATAAGGGTGAAGGCGGGGAGAAAAATTCGTTAGCGCTTTTGATCAGTAACTCACGAGGTTTGGCGCCGTCCCCCGCTGAAACGATGCCGGCTCTTTCAAGCTGGTCGAGAATGCGGGCGGCGCGGGCATAACCGATCGAGAGACGCCGCTGAAGAAGCGAGGCGGAGGCCCTGCCGGACTCGATACAGAAGCGTGCCGCTTGTTCGAAGAGCTCATCAACATCGCCAAGGTCCTGACCATCAGCGGTAGTCGTGCCCTTTTTGCCGTTGGTCGGTTTGATGACGTCGTTGTTGTATTGCGGATCTACCCCACTTTGGCGGAGGATATTAATGAGGTCGGTGATCTCTTTGTCCTTCACAAAAGCGCCCTGGATACGCTTCGGTTTGGCCTGGTCGGGAGGAATATAAAGCATGTCTCCCCGTCCGAGCAGTTTTTCGGCGCCGGGGCCGTCAATAATAACTTTGGAGTCAATCATGGAAGTGACATTAAAGGCGATGCGGCAGGGAATGTTCGCTTTGATCAGACCAGTGATGACGTCAACGGAGGGACGCTGAGTGGCGAGGACCAAGTGGATACCGGTGGCCCGAGCCATTTGGGCCAAGCGGGTGATCGCATTTTCGACTTCGTTGCGGGCAAGAAGCATAATATCCGCCAGTTCATCAATGATGATGACGATATAGTGCATTGCCTGGAAACCGGAAAGCTCATTGTAGCTGCCGATGTTCCTGACGCCGACTTCCTGGAAAAGTTTGTAGCGGCTTTCCATTTCAGCTAGGGCCCAGTTCAAGGCATAGACCACTTTTTCCGGATCGACAATGACGGGAGTGATCAGATGGGGAATACCGTTGTAGCCGGTCAGTTCGACGCGTTTTGGGTCAACCATGATGAACTTGACCTCCTCTGGCGAGGCACGGAAAAGAATAGAGGCGATGAAGGCGTTGACCAGGACGGATTTTCCGGAACCGGTGGCGCCGGCGATCAAGACGTGGGGCATCTTGCTGATATCCGCGATGGTCGGATTGCCCGAGACATCGAGACCAAGGGCGACGGCGGTCTTACTCCCGTTTTTCATCATCACGTCAGAGGTGAGCATCTGTTTCAGGGAGACAAATTCAAGACTGCGATTAGGTAGCTCGATACCGACTTGAGAGCG
>CAYQLI010000028.1:0-2427 GCA_964418355.1 uncultured Pseudomonadales bacterium
AGAGCGCTTGAACTTGCCAAGGGGGATGCGGTCGAGGCAGGAAAACTGATTCGGATCGCGCAATTCGGGCACTACGGTCGAACTTGGGGAGACAGCTTGTTTGTCTGTGAAGATGGGGACGAGCTCTTGGAGACCAAGCTGATCATTGAGATGATGGAAGATTTTTGCGGCCGGGGAACCGTGGAATGGGTGGGTGAGTTGCTCAATAGAACGGCTCAGGAATCCATGCGGAGGCGTTCAGACTTAGTCTTATATTTGGCGATGCTCGCCGATCTGGGAGGTCAGCAGGTGGTAGATGTGTTCAAATATATATTGGAAAAAGGTGGGGGTATAAATGTAACGGCTGGGGAGGAAGGGCTGGGTGTTCAAATTTATGAAGCGGTTGCCGGGCAGTCTTACTGGGAAATGGATAGAGATAATCTGGCATACCTTCTGGTCAATTGTTTCAACTCCTGGAAGGTGATGTCCAAGACTTTTGGTGCGCAGGACCTAGTTCACCAGGAGATTTTTAGGGTTTTGCTTTCGGATGCGAGCGAACGACTGAGACAGATCGCCAACGTAATGGTGAGTAGGGGTTTGCTATCGAAACAAGAATCTATCAGAACACAATTGGGGGATAATTTGGGTTATGATGAGTTGCTGAATTTTTTGGGAGATACACTAGATAGGAGTGAAGAAATCCCTTTGCCAAAGACAAAGAAACCCCTCCTGAATTGACCTGTAACATTATTTCTGAGAGAATATGGGCCATGGCAAATGAAAAAGTTGAACTAATACCCACCAAGGTTGTGGTCGTGCCAAAAGAGCAGCTAATTTTGATCGAGCAACTGCCAGAGGGTTTGCCTGCCGAGGTTGTTGGGTTATTACAGGTGGGAGTAGCAAAATTCGCCGAATTGGGCGGAGTTCCAACCGGTTTTGTTTGGGGACAGGTCTACGAAGATCCCAGGAAGAATGAGACTGTTTGGTGGATCAGCAAGGGGAGCCGTAAAGAAGGGGAGTTTTTGATCCAAGTTAAGAACAAGAAGAATCAGAGCGATTTTGACCTTTCCATCGGTTTGGTGAAAGACTTTCAGATGGGAAGGCTAGTACCACTAACCGCGGCGGCGTATTTGTGTTTTGAGAATGGGAAAAGTGAGGTTGGTCCCGAGTCGGTGGTTGAGGTTTGGGTCTATCCCACGGCCGAACCAGGCCGTTACAACAGAAAAGATTTTTCTGCACTGGACGGTCATTTTCAGGGAGAATTGGGGGCGAAGGCCCATCCTCATGCCCAGAAAGCCATGGGTCAGGTATTTTCCGGACGCCTTTTCACTTTCGAGTCGGCCCTGGCCGCCTTGCTTAAGAAAATAGTCTTAGAAAGATCCTAGGGCTGCCGATGCCTGGTCGTAATCCGGTTTGAGGGCGAGGGCTTTCTGGAAATAGAGCTTGGCCTGGTCTTTTTCACCCGCGGTTTGGTAAAGCAGGCCGATGTTGTAGATGACCTTGGCGTCAGTTGGGGAGAGCTGGATCAGGGTCAGGAGGGTTTCCCGGGCCGCTTGGTCATATTTGGAGTCAATCGTCCCAAGATAGAGTTCGGTCTTGGCTTTTTGTTTGTAGAAGTTGGTGTGATTCGGGTTTAGACCAATGGCTTTGTTGGCATTTTCCTCGGCCGCTTTCATCAGATCTTTCATTAGGGTGTTGCCGCTTTCCTTCATTTCTGCCGAGAGGGAAGCCGCGTTGGCGTCAAGCTGTTGTTTCACTGATGAAGCGCCAACGGCCTGGGCCTCGGCCAGCTGGGACCAGAAGAGAGGTTCTTTCGGGGAGAGCTGAGTCGCTTTCTCCAGATTTTCCAGGCTTTGCTTCAGATAGTTGTAGGCGAGGTATTGCTTGCCTTTGTTGAAGGCGAGGTCGGCGCGGAACTGGTGATAAGGGGTCAGGAGGAAGTAGCCTGTCGCCGGCAGTAAGAGTAGGATCCCGAGAGACTGATTGATAGGGAAGTTAATAGAAAGATATATTTCTTTATGGTTATTTTCGATGAGGGCAAGGGCGGGAAAGAGGAAGAAGAAAAGGGCGACCGGGACGACCGAAAAACCAAAGTAGTTGGTGACCAGAATGGAGAGATAGCCAAAGAAAAGAGGGCCGGGTCGGAGGAGCCAAAGGCTGACAAGGATCAAGAGCAGATAAGAACCAAGGCCGAAGAAACCGGTGTTGGCCAGGAGATTCAGGTATTCATTGTGGGCTTTGTTGTAAAGAAATTCCCACTCGGAGAGGAGGTTGTGGAGGGCGGGACGGACGGTAAAGTAGGAATAGCCAAAGGTCTCCACCCCGCTACCAAAAAGAGGGTATTTTTTGCCAAGTTCCCGGGCGCCCTGCCAGACCACTTGACGGATCACCAAAGAATCGGAACCGCCAACCCGATGGTCCTGGTCTTTTTCGACCAGGGTGGTGAGA
>CAYQLI010000028.1:2449-10760 GCA_964418355.1 uncultured Pseudomonadales bacterium
TCTTCTCAGCAAAGGACCATTTGAAGAAAATGCCGAAGATGAGGAGGGCGGCGGCGACGAGATAGACAATCTTAGTTTTTCGGCCCAAGGCATAAACCAGCAAGGCGGCCAAAACCACAGCCATGGCACCGATGCCGGACTGGGATTTGGTGAAAAGGATTGTGATTACAAAAAGAGCCGCGAGTAGCAAGTAGAAAGCGGTCAGGTTTTTCTTTTTGGATCTGACGGCCAGGAAAATGGGGATGGGTAAGAGGGCGACCAGATAGGCGGAAAGCCAGTTGGGCTGACCGAGGGTAGAGAAGATCCGGTTCTGGACATCCTGAACCCAAAGCTCTTTATCAATCCCAAAATGTTCCAGAACTCCGTAAAGGGAGATCAGCACTGCGGAACCGAGGATAGAGTAGATCAGCAGGGTGATTCTTTTAAAATTGGAAACCAGGGCATAGTAGAGAACTATATAGGAAAGGGTGGACATCAGGCCTCCATGAAAGCGGGAGTAGTAACCCCAGAGACTGGTGTGGGTATCAATGGAAAAGATGGTCGAAAGGATCTGGGAAAGCAGGAAAAGCAGAATGGGGAGATCAAGGGGGGTGCGGCGGATAGTGATCTTTTTTTGATCGAGCCACTTGAGGATCCAGGCGGCGGAGATAAGGATGGTCAGGGCATAGACCGCGAGCATTTTGTTAAACTCAAACACCTCAGAAGTGCCCGGCCAGAGGATCAGGGGGATAAAAAAGAAGAGGATATAGAACAAATATTCAATTGATTTTTCGGCGAAGCGGGTCAGCTTTCCCATAAGCACAAGTTTAGCATGCTAGAATGGCGGTGTGGATGAAGCGATTGCTGATAGATTGCGCCGTTTGCGAGCTCCGGAAGAATTAGGAAACTTTTTTCACGAAAGTTTTGCAAATATGAGAGCCGGACTAGATGCTGATTCGGGAAAATTCCTGAAGGAAGAAGCCGAACAGGCCATCGGGGAGGCGGGTCAGGTGATTGATGAGTTATACAAACGCAACTTGATGTCTGGGGCCAATTGGGCTTTGGTGAAGGGGTTTTCAGGTCAATTGTTGCAGGAACTGAGATGGAACAAAAATGTGGAGAAGGAAGCAAAAATATTTTTTCCTCTGGCGGACAGAATGATCAAGTACGATGCTTATACACCTGAAGATAGTCGTGAGCAGGTCGAAACGACGATCCGTTATCATTACGCTGGTGATGAAACGAAGTTGATCGAGGAACTTGATAAATTGGGTTTGACGAAGAAGGTGGAATGAATTTCAACCGAGAGTGAGGGGAGGATGACTCCGCCACAAGGCAGCGTGCTAGAATGGCGGTATGGCAGACGAAAGAGATAACGAAATTGAGGGGTTGTATAGGGCGGAGAACCCGGAGGTGTTTTCTGGAAGAGTGGATGATTTGATTGCCAAAATGAAACTGTCGGTTGACCGGGGTGGCGATCTTTCGTCCTGGCAGGGCAGAGACTTTTTGACGACAGCAGCTTGTTTGCGCTTAGCTGACGTTGGCTACGAGAATTCAAATACGAGTAATCAAGACTTTCTGGAGACGTTCTATGGACTAATGGGAAAGCAAAAAGACACCAAAGATGCTTTCAGGGTAGTTTCACTGCTATTAAATTTTGTGATCGGCTTGCCGTATGACGATTCTTTGGGTAAAAAGCCGGGTGAGGCCAAGGGCAAAGACATGTCTGAGAAATTGCAGAGTTTTTGTCTCGAGACGATTGAAAGGCGGCTGGTGGAGGTCAAGAATAGACCGGATGAGTTGAAGCAGGCGGCATATGACATAGGTAGTGTTCTGATGAGGGCCAATCCAGATACTTCAGCCTGGGGATATGCCGAAATTAACCTCCCCAAAAGTTTGGAATCAAAAATAAAGCGAATTATGACCCGTCCGGAACTGGCGGTCGGTCACGGGAAGGTCGTGGCAGAAAAAATTGGAAAGGTTGACGAGGCGTTGAAACAAGAGGAAGAGGGGTAATCAACCGAGAGTGAGTTGGGCCGGGGAATCCAGGAGCGGCTTTTTGGGGCCGCTCCTGGAATGATGGCTAATTGGTGACCAGTTGGGGGAGGTCGGTGGGACAGGGGAAGTTGGCGTCCCAGTATTGTCCCTGACGGAGTTTGTTTGGATCGGGCCCGCGTTCAAAACCGGCCAAGTCCCGATCGTACCCCGTCACCCAGCCGCCTGAGGGGTTGAAGACGGCGAGAAAACCCTGGGTCTTGTTGACAACATCAGCGACCCAGATCGCAACGCGGAAGGGTGCGCCGGCGGCGTCCATAATGGCGCCGCAGCGGATCTTGGGGTCCGGTCCCTGGCCCATCAGGAGTTCCTGCCAGGTCGCTGTCAGAGCGGCGATCATGACGTTGGCCTTGGTTCCGGCGTGGTTGGGGAAGTGGCTCGGGTCCGTGTGACGGACATCGAGGACATAGTCCTCGAGCTCCACCTCCACGGCGCTGCTCTGGGCGGGGAGACTGATATTGATTGCCGGGTGGGGGAGGACGACGAGCGTGGCGGCCGCGAAGGCGGCCAGGAGCATGAGGATCGAGATGAACGGGATCGGACGGGTCATGGATGGCAGCCTCCTTTGGGGCGCCTTAGGGTGGGATTTCGTAAACTCAACTCTCGGTTGTTAAAGTACTGAGAGTGGGCGAAGGCTTAAGAGAAAAGTCCTGGGCATGCGTTCAATGCACGCCCAGGGTTGGTCGAGGCTATTTGGGGTGTGGCATGCAGGGGTCGGCGGGTGTGCCGTGGATGCGTGGATCAACGTTGTCCCGACCGCACTTATCGCAATGCGTTCTCCAAAATGACTCGAACTGATGCAAGAGCGAATGAAACATGGGTGCCTCCTTTCGCTCAAGCTTTCGTCCACTCTGTGAAAGAACCGGATAGTTACAAAAAAGGCGTGCGCTTGATCAGGCTCGATCCAGGCACGCGCTCTTAGTAACTTTCCATGTTATTTTTATACCAGAAAACAGCCCAAAAGTCAAGTGTTATAGGGTGGTGTTATAATCTTGGTCACGCACTTAAGACCGATAGAGGCACACACCAAGTCAGGAGGTAATCATGACTCTCAAGCCTTTGTCACTATTGCTGGTCGGTTTTCTGGTCCTGTCCGCTTGTGGCGGCGTGCCGAGGAACGAAATTACTCGGGTTGCGACACCTACTGTGAAAGCGACGGAAGAGGTCGGTTACTGCGGTGACGATGGAGCTATCTTTATGCCGGGTGACGACGTCGCTTTGGGAACGGAGCCTGGCGGAGATTACACGGCTGTTCTGTCCGTGGGTAAATCGAGTTTCCTAAGGCCCTACAACTTGGTGGTTATTCCCAAGGATGGGGCCGAGCTTTTCCTGGCTGGAGGTTCTCTGCCCAAGTCCGGAGATTCGGTGACGCTGACTTGGGGGCCGTACCTCGAAGTCGAGGTCAAAAACTGCGGGCTGTTTTACCACTACAAGGTGGTGAAGCTTCTCGGCGCCAGCGCCAAGCCCGTGACCGACTTGACCTGCATTCCGGCGGACTACAGCCAAGAGAGTTTGAAACCCTGGCCTTTCGCCTCACATCAGACCGTCTGGACGGAAGGGAAAGATGAGGTACTCCTGGTTTCGGACAGTGATCCCAAGATGTATCTCGCCTTCATCCGGAGCGAGGTCTTCAAGGAGGCTGTCGCTTTTAGACGGCCGCTTAAGGGAGAGACCACCGTTGGCTCAATCAAAACAGGCGGAGGAGAGGTTTTTGTCGAAGTGAAGAACTGCGACGGAAGCTACTTCTTCAAGACAGGATTTAAAAAATCCCAACCTTCGCCACCCTCGTATCGGCGGATCAAGGCGGAATGACCGGCAATAAGTGCAACTGTTTCAGGCCCTCGATGAAAATCAGGGCCTGAAACACCTTTCCAAGTAAGTGTTTCTTTCTGATATGATTTAGACGATTATGTTCGAGAAACTTTGGAGACTAGCGACATTGGATGTAGGCATAGACCTGGGGACAGCAAATACAGTGGTTCATATTCGGGGCAAGGGAGTGGTGATCAGACAGCCTTCTGTGGTGGCCCGGCATATCAAAACCAAGGAAATCCTGGCGATCGGAGATGAGGCGAAGAAAATGCTCGGGAAAAACCCGGCCAATATCGAGGTGGTTCGGCCTTTGCGGGACGGGGTGATTGCTGACTTTGATGCCGCCGAGGCCATGCTGAAGCACTATATCAAAGAAATTCATGAACTTTATCGTGGATTTGGCTTCAAGATCCCGCGGCCCAGGGTCGCTTTGGGGATTCCTTCCGGGGTGACCGAGGTAGAGCGGCGGGCGGTCCACGAAGCGGCTCTTTCAGCTGGTGCCCGGGCGGCCTTTCTGATCGAGGAGCCAATGGCGGCGGCGATCGGGGCAGGACTACCGGTAGATAAAGCTGAGGGTCAGATGATAATTGATATTGGCGGCGGAACGAGTGAGATCGGAGTAATTTCTTTATCCGGATTAGTGCTAAACCGGAGTTTGCGGGTTGCCGGTGATGAATTTTGCCAGAAGTAAATATAGTTTGCTCTTGGGGGAATCAACAGCCGAAGAGGTGAAGATCGCGGTGGGTTCAGCCTAAACTCTGAAGCGCGAAAAAGAAGGCTCTCCGCTTCAGATCGTGGTTCGGGGCCGAAGCCTGGAGAATGGTTTGCCGAAGTCCCTGAAGCTGACCAGTGTGGAGATCAGAGAAGCGCTAATGCCGATCCTACAGCAGATCCTGTCGGAGATCACCCTGATTATCGAGGAGACTCCGCCGGAGATCGTTTCGGATATCTTGGAAAAGGGGATGGTCATGGCTGGAGGGGGATCGTTGATTCGAGGGTTGGACAAATTGATCTCTGAGGAGACTGGGATGCCGGTCTGGGTGACCGAGAACCCGCTCGAGGCGGTGGTCCGGGGCTGTGCCCGGGTTTTGGAGGATGATAAGTTGCTCCGCAAGGTGCGGGTGACCGGAGGATTAAGTTAATTTTAGGTCAAAAAAAGAGCCCCGATAGCGGGGCTCAGTTGGTCGTTTAGATGGGGAGCATCGGCCCGACCAGGGCCAGAATCAGGATTACGATGACCGCCGCCACGGCGGCGACGATCACTGTCTCGGTGTTTTTATTCATTTTTCCTCCGCTTCCGGCCGCTAAAGGCCGAGGCGATGAATGATTGGTAAGGCCTATAATATCAGATTGGCGTGGAGATGTCAAAGAAAAAGTTGCTAAGATGGTAGGAGATGGCAAAAAAAAGGAAAAATGGCGGCGAGCTAGTCAGTTTGGCCTGGTTTATCAGCCGGGTATTCGATCCGGTGATCGAGATTCCGCTGCTGATCACGGCCGCGACGCTTTATGCTCTCAATAGCGGTTGGCGTTTTCGCTACCTGATCTTCCTTTTGTTTTTGGATGCATTACTGCCCGCCGCTTTTATGCTTTGGGGTTTGGCCAGGAAGACGATCAGCGATTGGGATATGACGAAGAAAGAGGAAAGAAAAGGTTTGTACATCTTTACAGTGCTGGTTCATTTGTTCGGAGTGGTTTACGCCTATATGTTGGGTAAAGACGAATTGGCGGAGATACTGTTCGTGTTTTGGGGATTGGCTGTCGTTTTTGCTCTCACGACTTGGTTTTGGAAGATCTCGGTCCATGCCGGGGTGAATGGGGCGGCCCTGGCGTTTTTTAACCACTTTTGGGGCTGGGATAACTATTGGTGGCTATTGATCGTTTTACTATTGGTACTGTGGGCGAGGGTGGAGATCAAGAAGCACACCTGGAGTCAGGTCTTGATCGGTGCTGGCAGTGCGATCGTGATTGTGGAGTTCGGCTTACGGTTGGTGGGGATGTAGTATCATGTTCGTATGAGCCTGCGGAATGCGATCGAGAGGGCGGCCCAAAATGGCCACGCTGAACCAATGGGTTTGGGTTTTGAAGTGGCCGAGTTTCCCGGAATTGAAGAAGGTCAACATCTGTTTTTTGAGTTGGGCGCCTGGCTGTCTGACCGGTATCCCGGTCGGATCGCCTCCTGGAGACTTCAGTGTACCCAATTCGACCGAACGAAAACTCAGCCAAAGCCTGGTCACGAAATTGTGCTTCAGGCGGAGGCGCTGGTTCAAACTTATGCTGATCTTTTTCTCGAGTCCGCTGAAACTTTGTTTAGGGAATTGGATGGGCGAGCCATGCTGACGGCGCCAAAAATGCCATTTGAGGCCGACGGGGGTAATTTGCTCCTGGAAGGTTGGCAGATCGGAAGCGTCATTTTGTCGCTCCGGGAGAGGGGCGGATTATTGCGGTTAAGAATGAAGTTGGTCACCAACCGGGAGGTTTGGACGGCCCCTAATATTCGTTTGGACACCAATCTATCCCGGTTTAGGGAAGACGGAGTCTCGGTTAATATTGCTGACGTTTCAAACAACCATGTTTTGTCCGGAGGATTGGAGTCGGGTATCGCAAAAGTGATCGCGAAGACGGTGGCGCCGAACATTGACCGGGCGCTGGGCGCGACGAGGTGGCGCTAATGCTTATGGTTTGGTGATGATATAGAAGTCGTGGGCCTTGGCAATTTCCTGGTCGAGAATGAGGGTAGCTTCCTGGGTTGGATTGGCCGGATTACTGACGATCTTATCAATTTGACCGACCAGTAGATTTCCGGGAATGAGATCGTTGGGGAGAGTAAAAACAGTGGTTTTAGAATTGAAAGCGGTGCCACTATCCAGATTCGTGACCAAAGCTTGGTTGTTTTTGTAGGCGAGATCTCCTTTTGCGCCGGTATCGAGTTCAATCGCGAGTTTGATATCCGGGCTGGTCAATGGGATGACCTTGATTACCGGTGGTTCAACTGATTTAACCAAGCCAACCAGAGAGTTACCGGTTGCGACTGGTTGGCCTGGTTTGATGTTAGCGAAATTAAGACTGGTATAGGTGGCGAGGTTGCCGAGAGATACCAGTTTCACGGGCACTGACTGCCACGTGTGTGAGCCGAGGACTTTTAACTGATCTTGATCGACAACAAGGTCGGCCAGTTTTTTGGCCCTGATCCTAAGAAGATTGTTTTCACCAAGCAGATCAGCGTTCTCGCGTGATAGCGATGGAATTCTGATCAAATAATCGAATAAATTGTTTTTTTGGAGACGCAAATAAGTGATCTGGGACATAAGCGGATTCGCGAGGCGGTACAGAAAAGCGGAGAAGGAGGAGGTAAAATTGAGTTTGGTTAAGGCCAGGAGTAAGATGGACAAAAATAGCGAAGTTATAAATGAAAAAGACACAAACAAAGGATACCACAGGAAAAATTATTTTGAGTCTTTTGTTGTTATTTTTGGGTGAAGGATTATTCAGTTTTAACCTGTACTGGCCGGTACTTTTTAGTTTGGTCTATATTTCAAAAAAGACCTATTGGTATGGTTTCTTCTTTGGAATTCTGGTGAGCGTGGTCAGCTTAACCCCCCTGGGTCTGATGAGTTTACTGATCGTGGCCGGACTATTTATTTTTGGAAGAATCAGGGAACAGGTGAGATCGAACTTTCTGCTGATCGCTTTGGCCGCTGTCATTTTCAACCTCGTTTCCGATAAGCTTTCCGGGCTTTCGTGGAGCGTTTCTGAGGGGTTAGCTAACTTTGTCCTGACCTGGCTGCTTTTCAAATTGGATTTCTTTAACGATGATCTACACCTAGCAAACCGATGAGTAAGTTCTTCCGGCCAGCCTTAGTATTAGTTTTTGCCGTTTTCCTTTCCCGTGCCTTTTTTATTACGGTGCCAATGCATCAGTATTACGCCTCTTTGGCCAGTGACAACCAGGTCAAGACGCTTGTGATTGAGGCCCCGCGAGGAGTGGTAAGCGATAGGAATGGTCGGCTGATCGCTACCAATATTCAGATAGATGGCAAGACGGTCCGGCATTACCCGGACGGAGTGGTGGTGGCCGGGATCATCGGCTATATCAGTGACGGTATTGGGGTGGCGGGTCTGGAGAAGCAGTATCAGGAAAGACTGGCTGGGGTGGCCGGGGAGAGGGTCGTCGAGGAAACGGCCGCCGGCAAAGAAGTGAAAGAAATCTCGGCCAAAAAGGCCGAACCGGGGAAGGAATTACGCTTGAATCTGGACATGGGTTTGCAGACGGCCAGCTATCGGGCCTTGAAGGAGAGATTGGCGTTAGTCGGGAAGGCAGGGGCGGTGGTGGTCTCAAAGGTGAATGGTGAGATATTGGCTTTGGTCAGCCTGCCAAGCTATGATCCGAACCTTTTTTATATGAATGGAAAGCGGGGTGTCGAGGGCGGTGATTATGCAGACGTTAAAAGTGTGGTTGGTGATGAAG
>CAYQLI010000029.1:0-2510 GCA_964418355.1 uncultured Pseudomonadales bacterium
CCCAATACCGGCGTCCATGAAATCACTCCGGTGGTCGCCAAAATTTCTCAGGGGGGTGCCGCCTATGTCCCGCTCATTTCCCAGAGTCTGTTCCAGGCCCTCGCGACGATCAAAAAATATGCCATTCCCGTTGTTGGCGTCGAGGTTGATCTCGGCGAAGACTATACCAAACAGAACCTGAAGGGGCCAGCCGCCTTTGTCTTTAGTGGGGAAGCCACCAGTCTCTCGGAACCGCTAAGGAAATATTGCGATGTCTTCGTCAATATCCCGATGGTGAAGAGTGCCGCCTCGCTGAACGTCAGTGTCGCGGCCGCCCTGATCATTTTTGAGAAAACCCGCCAGGAGCGCGCCTAGTTATTTCTTCCCGGCCTCGTATTTTTCTGCCTCAGCCTTCGTGGCGTGAACTGTTCCGTCCGGATGATTGGCGGGGGAGTAGATGGTATAAAGTTTCAGTGGTTCCGTTGCGGATGTGTTAATGATGTTGTGGTTGGTCCCCGCCGGTACGATCACGACGTCACCATTACCAATTATCGTCTCCTCACCCTCCAAAATTACTTTGCCACTCCCCTTTTCAAATCGAAAAAATTGATCCACGTTCTCATGGACTTCCATACCGATCTCCTCATTCGGGAGCAAACTCATCAGGACCAGTTGTGAGTGGGGCGCGGTAAAAAGCACCTGCCGGAAATTGTTATTCGCCAAAGTTAACGCCTCGATATTACCGTGATAGCCAATCATGTATAGTAATAATTGTTAACAGATTTAGTATACATTCATAAACATGGACGAAGAATTTAAGACCACTACCAGTCACGTCGTTATTCGAGGTTGGGCCGAAAGCCACGGCGGCAAACCCGCTCTCATTGTTGATCCCAACCGACTTGATCGCGCCGTTGGATTACGCCTTGATTTCCCGGGAAAACAAGACGAGGCCTTACTTAGCCAGGCGCACCACAACCAGGACGTCAGTTGGGATGAGTTCTTTAAGGTCTTTGAAGAACAGCAGTTGGCCTTTGATTATCTCGAGCAACCGGGAGAAACCGAGTTGATTGATGCCTACCGTTTCATCAAACGCGAAGCGCTAAAGGATAAAGAAGTGAAATCTCCCTTTGACCCGGCCGAGTTTGATCGTGCCATCCGTGGCGCCGAACACCCCTTTGCGGTTCACGATGGTGAGGTGGATAACCCACAGCAAGGAGAGGTCGAATTCGTCGAGCCGGATGACGTCCAAAGCGAGCAAGGCAGTGGCGGCGATACCCCCGGCCTCCAAACCGACGATGACACCACCCTGGAAGCAGAAAAGGCTGGTTATCTCGAGAAGGATGACCCCCAGGCCAAGCACGACCGGGAGTAGGATATACTTTCCTAATGAAATACCCGTTTACTGAGGATGAGTTCCGAAGCATCTACGCGAAGGTGCCTCGACTTTGTGTAGACATTATCATCAGAAAAGATCATCAAATTCTACTGACGAAGAGAAAAATCGCCCCCTACCAGGGTTTCTGGCATCTCCCCGGAGGAACGGTCTACTTTGGCGAGACTCTTGAGCAAGCGGTCAAACGAGTCGCCAATGGCGAACTCAACTTGGACGTTGAGGTCAAAACACTTCTTGGTTACACCGAGTTCTCTGATGAATATAAAGGGGATTGGCACGGCTGGCCCGTCGGCCTGGAATTTGAAGTTTCTGTCATTAACGGTGAGATCACCGGCAGTGACCAGGCAGAGGAATTCCAATACTTCAACAAGTTACCGGCCAAAACGGTCGCACCCCACGTTAAATTTCTAACCGAAAAACTAGGTTTTCAGCTGGAATCCTAAGCTAGGAGCATCTTTTCAAAAAACAGAGCGATAACCTTATCTTTTATGGCAGGGTCTAGCTTTTCGGGAATTTCAGGGATCAAGGCATATCGCACCAGATTTCGATTGATTGACCAATAATCAAATTCACCGCTTTCCTTGTAACCGCCTTCGGGCCGGGGAACATGCCGGTAGCCATCCACGAATTCATATTTTAGGACCGGATCGCCCGGGTCATCCGTGCCATTCAAGAGACCGACGCCTAGATTCTCCATTTCTTTCTTAAAGGCGAGCCACTCCGGGTCATTAGTACAGTCATGGTCACCGCTTTGGTACATATAAAAGTCAGTAAACTCGGGGTCTTCGTGAAAAGTGACACACAGATCAAAAGGGGCATATTCGCGGGTGATTTCCATGTCTACCTTCACTTCTTCAATTGGGGAGTCATCAAAAAAACTTCGGTTCAAATCAACTCCGATGTCGTTTTTTCTCTTTCTTCTGGCCACTGCCGAAGGACTCACCTCCGGTACGAAAACAAAATCAGGCAGGAAATCATGATATTTTTCCACCGCTCTCCTGACATTCTCGATCACCTCATACTCGTCCCCATGGGTGCCGGAATGGATCAGCAGGCGGGGCCTCACGCCTTTGACAAAGTACTCTATCTGCGCCTCGCCAACCGATTTACTTTTTAGATCCATAATAAAATAATA
>CAYQLI010000029.1:2520-7012 GCA_964418355.1 uncultured Pseudomonadales bacterium
ATCATCTATTGCTTTCGGGTCTTCTTTGGGTTTTAATGGAGAGGATGATCCAACGTCTTTCTGCTCCCGTCTCAGTTGATTTTATTTCGAATCACCGGACCCGTCAGATCCTGCCCCGGTCTCTCTGGTGGGATGGCCGGCTCTACCCGATCGAAAAGGTCGGCCTGCATCATACCTACCGCGCTGGGAGAACTCTTTTTCATGTTTTCTCGGTCATCGGCAAGCAGATTTGTTTCCGGCTTTCCTTAAATACTGATACTCTTCATTGGCAATTAGAAGAGATCTCCGATGGGCTACCAGATTGAGGCTACTACCGAAGGACTAGAACTTTCCTTTAATCCGGCCGAGCCGACGGTGATGCATCTGGATCTGAATTCCTGCTTTGCCAGTGTCGAACAGCAGGCCAACCCGCTCCTGCGGGGCAAGCCGATCGCCGTCGCCGCTTATGTTTCTCCGGGTGGCTGTATCCTGGCGCCTTCGATCGAAGCCAAAACTTATGGCGTCAAAACTGGGATGCGCGTCAAAGAAGGCAAGCTTTTGTGTCCGAATCTCATTGTCCTGCCCTCCGACCCGAACAAGTACCGAGAGGTTCATTTGCGTTTCCGCCGGCTACTTTCCGATTACACCGATAAAGTCACCCCCCAATCAATTGATGAATTCGTGTTGGAACTAGACTCATCTCCCGTCATCCAGGCGGGACTCGCCTCGGTCGGTGGGGAGATAAAACAAAGGATCAAAAAAGAGATCGGGGACTGGCTCCGTATTTCGGTCGGCATTGGCCCGAACCGCTTCCTCGCCAAAACCGCTGCTGGTTTACATAAACCAGACGGCCTCGATACCATTGAGAAAAATAATTATCAAAAGATTTACGAAGGGCTCAAATTGACCGATTTGTGCGGCATTAGCACCCACAATGCCGCTCGTCTCAACCGCGTCGGCATCTTCACCGTGCTTCAGTTTGCCAAGGCGGACGTGCAAACCCTTCATTCTGCTTTTGGCTCGATCAACGGTTACTACTGGTATCTGCGCCTGCGCGGCTGGGAGATTGACGACGTTGATTTTGGTCGGAAAAGTTTTGGGAACTCCTATGCTCTACCGAAACCATTCATCACCGAAGCGGAACTCGCGCCGATCCTTTCCAAATTGGTCGAAAAAGCAACTCATCGAATGCGGCGGGCGGGCTATTCTGCTTCGGGAGTCCATCTGGCCATCGTTTACCGCGACGGCTCTTATTGGCATCGAGGCATGACCGTGCCGGAAGTTTTTGCCGGATCTGATATTTATCGCTATGCCTGGCAGATTTTGGATCACTGTCCCCATCGGAAACCGGTGGGGAATCTGGCCGTCTCTTGTTTTAATCTGAGAGAGCAGGGGAGTACCCAATTAGTTCTTTTCGAAAATGTTCTAAAAAAGAAAAGGTTGGTCAAAGCGATTGATAAGCTCAACGAACGTTACGGCGATTATGTCATCACCCCGGCGATCATGCTCGGCACCAAGGACAGTGTCCCCGACCGCATCAGTTTCGGCGGCGTCCGTGAATTATGATGGTGTAAGATATTCCTATGACCAACTTTTCACGCTTCATGGCCACCCAAGTTAACCAACCATATTTCTATGTTCTCTTGATCGCCGATTTGGTTCTTCGCGGTCTCTCGCTCTATCGTTCTGCCCGCAAAGATCAAAAAGTCTGGTTCATTGCCCTTCTCCTCGTCAATAGTCTGGGGATTCTTCCCCTGGTCTACTTACTGCTGAACCGGGAAAAAACGGTCGCTAAGAAATCTGCCCGCAAAGCCAAAAAATAACTTCCATGACCAAATATAAGCAGTATTTTCAGGAGATGCGGGAGGCCAACCAAGAGACTTTTGAGCAGTTTCGGAAGATCCACGACCTTTTTGCGGCAGACCGGGCCAAATACCAAGATGATTTCAATCTTCAGGGCCAAAAGATCATGGAGATCATCCAGGAGTGGGAGAAGCGCCTTTGCTCCCGCATGGAAGGCAGTAAAAACAGCGTTTATTCAGCCAATCTTTCTGAAAAATTCAGGAGTGAGGTCAGGAATGAATTCCCCAAAATTGACTTGATCGGCGTCAGACTCACTTTCGCCGCCTAGTCTTGCCCAAAAAGTTGGCCGGCCAGACCGAGATCAGTCGTCGGATACCCCTGACGGATTCATTGCTCAAATGATGCTCCATTCCTTCAATATCCCTGTGGATATTTTCTTTTGAAACGCCCAACAAGGTCAGGAATTCTTTCAATAATAAATGGCGACTGCTGATCTTCTTTCCCACCCTCCGTCCAAGAGCAGTTAGAGTGAATCCTCGATACGGTTCGCGCTTGATATAACCCAGCGCTTCCAATCTTTGTACCATTTTCGTCACCGAAGCCGGCTTGATTGATAGTCTTTCTGCCATATCACTTACTCTGGCATAACCCTTTTCTGACAGCAATTCAGAAATACGCTCTAAATAGTCTTCGGTTGCCTCACTTAATAAATTCATCGGTCTGATTATACTTCGAATAATTCTTTGAACTATTAACCCCCAAAAGTTTTGATGACAAGGTACAGGTTTAGGGTAGTAATGACCGCGGCTACAAGCCAGGAAACCAGCTTCAGTCGTGGGCCGTTGGCAAATTTTCCCATTAGTTTTGTGTCGCTGGTAGAAAAAACCAGAGGAATGACTGCAAAAGGCAGTTGCATGCTCAAAACGACTTGACTAAAAATTAATAACTTGGCCAATCCGCCGTCGCCGTAAAACCAGATGATGGCTAAAGCCGGCAAAATCGCCATCAGACGCGTCAACAGTCGTCTTTGCCACGGCCTAAGTTTGATCCGGACAAATCCCTCCATGACCACTTGACCAGCCATAGTACCGGTGATGGTAGAGTTGTGTCCTGAAGCAAGAAGCGCCACCGCAAAAAGAAACCCCGCCAAGCCCGTCCCTAGTAACGGGGTCAGTAATCGATGTGCCTCTTGAATTTCCGCGACACTACTCAGACCATTTTTGTAAAAGGTAGCCGCAGCCAAGATCAGAATGGCACTATTGACAAACAAAGCCAGAGTCAAAGCAATAACGGCGTCAACTGTGGCGTAGGTAATAGCTTCCTTTTTGCGTTTTTCGGTTCGACGGAAGTTTCGTGACTGGACCAGCGCCGAATGTAAATAGAGGTTGTGCGGCATCACGGTCGCACCGATGATTCCGATCGCCAGATATAGCTCTTCGGTATTAAAAACAATTTGCGGATTCGGAATATAGCCTTTTATTAGCTCGATAATATTCGGCCTAGACAAGAAAATCTCGACCCCAAAACTGATAAGGACCACGCCAATCAGACAAATCACCAAAGCCTCCAAATATCTTAAGCCCCGTCGCTGGAGAAAAAGCAAAATCAAAACATCGGCGGACGTGATCAATACCCCGAGAAAAAGAGGGATTTTGAATAATAGGTTGAGAGCGATCGCGCTCCCGATCACCTCAGCCAAGTCACAGGCAGTAATGGCGATCTCCGCCATTATCCACAGGAAGCGCCGTAGTATCGGTGGATAGCGATGACTTATGCTCGCCAGATCGCGACCGGTCACGACCCCCAACTTGATTGCCAGGTGTTGCAACAAAATCGCCAGAAAATTCGAAATTAAGATAACCGAAAGCAGCGAAAAACCAAATTTAGACCCGCCAGCAAGATCAGTGGCCCAGTTCCCCGGGTCCATATAGCCCACCGCCACCAAGTACCCCGGCCCGGTAAACGCCAATAATTTTTTCCACCAAGGGGAGTGATTCAAAACAGGAATGGAACGATGAATCTCATCCAAACTTTTCAGATCATGCATCCAGATTCATCATACTTTGGCTAAAAGTTTTAGTCAAGACTAAATTATTTTTCCTCCCGCAACATCGATCTAACCCTCATTGCCGCCGCCCGATAACCGGCCCTTGCTCCCCGAATCAGTTTTTTTGAATCCATCTCAAAAGGTGAGACCAATGGTTCGTTTTTGGCTGGGGTAATCGCCTCAATTGTAGGATTATTAGCTTTAGCTTCTTCGATCAAATAAAGTGCGTCGCGGTAGCGTTTTCGAAACTCTCTGAGGATGGATTGAGCCAGTTTTGGATATTCGTCTTTCAAGAGCAGGTAACCGAGTAATTCTACCAGCGTAAAATTACCGTTCGGGACCGAACCCTCGGGCCCTGATCGGAGCACTAGGAGGTGGGTGCAGCCGCCGGCTAAGGCTTCCGAAAGGCAAATCCCACCTGTAGCCACGGCACCATCGGTATAGGCCGTCGTCTCGTTAACCTCGGCTGGCGGTCCGGCAATGACAGGCATCAAGCAGGAATAAAGAATCGCATTCAACAGGTCTTCTTGGCCATCGAAATGACAAAAATCCACGGCCTCCGCTTGGTGCGCCTCGGTCACCATAATATGAAGCTTGATCGGGCTGTCGATCACCCGCCTCCAGTCAAGCGGTTTGATCTCTTTCATTACCTTGTGGGTCAAG
>CAYQLI010000029.1:7047-10671 GCA_964418355.1 uncultured Pseudomonadales bacterium
TCCGGCTGATCGGAAAGTACTCCAGCGGCAATCGCGGAACCCGCCGATACCCCCCAAAAACTATCAAAAGCTCCCATGACACTTTTTCCGATCGCCAAAGCACTCCCCGCCGAGACTACCCCCGTCATACAGCCGCCCTCGAACAACAAACCAAGATTAAAATTATCATCACGATACCCCGGTCTACTTTCAGATTCAACCCGATATTTTATCGCCGAAGCCAGACTCACGCCACGCTCCACCATAACCTATAGAGAATTATAACAGATATTGCTATTGCCTCGGCCGAGCAATCAAAAAACGGTTCTGGCCGAACTCGTCCTGAACAATTTCATACTGGTACTCTTTTATTTCGACAAAGTCGGCGATATCATGGCTGTAATCAATTTCGGCAATGATGACCCCGTCATCCGCCAGTCTATCCTTTGCCTGGTTGAGCAACTCTTTGATCAAGGTCAGCCCGTCGGGGCCGCCGTCGAGCGCCACACGTGGTTCGTAATTTACGACACTTTCGGGCAATCCCGCGATCCGGCTACTCGGAACATAAGGCAGGTTGGCAATGATCAGATCGAATTTGGCCGGCTCTCTAATTTCTTCCATCAGATTACTCTCGACCAAATTGATATCATCTGTCTCGCCCACGAGGTTCTTGAGGTTCTTATTCGCTACTTCAAGGGCCTCGGCACTGATCTCAGATAGGACGACCTTTATTTTCGCGCCTTTTCTTTTCAATCTCAGGTACAAAGCAATTCCGATTGCCCCGCTGCCTGTTCCGATTTCGGCAAAAGTCCCCGCCATTCTCCCATCAATCCTCTTTTCCGCTTCGGCAAGTATCTGCGCTGACTCTACTCTGGGTATCAGGACGTCCTTATTTACCAAGAAGTCAACGCCATCAAACTCCGCGTGTCCGGTGATGTACTCGACCGGCATTTCGCCGTAATTGGCTAAATCTTTTTCAGCAACCCCATACTTCATTAGTTGATTCTTTTCGTAAATACTCCAGTCGCGGGACATACTATTTCCTAATGAATAACTCGTACAAAACAACTGCGGCACTTTCCGCCACATTAAGAGAATCGACTGCCTGACTGATTGGGATTCTCAGCAATAATTGGCAGAGTTTTTTCGCTTCATCGGACATCCCCTTAGCCTCACTGCCAAACCAGATCAAGTAACTTTTTGAATTATCTCGATTGTGTATATAATCATTCAGATCAATGCTATCTGTTTGCAGGCTCGTGCCTAGGGAAACAAAGTTTTTTGAAGAAATCTCTTGTTTCATCAGACTCAGTGAGTCGAAACTAACTAGATTCAGATGAAAAACTGCGCCCATGCTGGCTCTGACTGCTTCGGGATGGAAAAACTCGACTGCCGGCTTGATCACATATAGATTCTTAACTTCAAAAGCGGCGCACAGTCTGGCAATCGACCCAAGATTACCGGGGTTAGCCAGGTTCTCCAAGACCACACCTGCTCCCGGCAACAAAGTATTCCTCTGCAACTTTTGCCTGACAACCGCCCCGACGCCCTGGATTTCATTTTTTGTAGCGAGCGCCTCGTAAAGAGAGATGTCAACCGCAAAATGCTTATTGGTAGGAATCTTAGTAAGAATCCTCTTTTTAAAATCCGAATCTAATTGACTTGGTACATAAACCAGTTGCTCAATCTCCCAATTATTTTCGACCGCCTGGGAGACAAAGTTCACGCCATCGACAAAGAACAAACCGGTCTCATCACGGTATTTTTTGTCCTCAATCAGTTTCTTGATCTCCTTATATCTGGGATTCTGCCTCGAAGTGATTGTTTCCATACTCAAATATTGTACTAGACTATAGCTATGAGAGTTTTAGGAATCGATCCCGGCACCGGTCGCCTTGGCTGGTCTGTCGTTGAAAAAGAGAAGGGGAGGGAAGTCCTCATCGAGTGCGGCTGTATCGAAACTCCCGCCAATACCGATCTCAATATCAGGCTGGAGATCATCTTCACCGAATTAAATCGGATTATCAAGGAATTCCGGCCAACTGAGGCCTCCGTCGAAGACCTATTTTTTGCCACGAACCGGAAAACAGTCATGTCCGTCGGTGCCGCCCGGGGCGTCGCTCTGCTTGCCTGCCAACTGGCCCACCTAAGAATCGCCAGTTACACTCCTTTGCAGATCAAATCGACGATCACCGGCTACGGCAGTGCTGACAAAAAACAGGTGGAATTCATGGTCAAACAAATTCTAAAAATCAAAGAACTAAAACAGATTGATGACACAATTGACGCCATCGCTGCCGCTCTCACCCACCTCTCCCATACAAAAACCCTTGTCAAACCCTCTATACTTAAATAATGTCCCACATTACGATTTGCGATATTTGCGGAAAAAAATTAGAAGGATTCGATCATGTTGATCTAAGGATTGGCTTGAAATCAACTGATTACTGCAATGACTGTTGGAAAAACAAGAAAAATTGGTCCAAAATCCACAAGATAGAAAAAGACGCAAAAAAATAGACGGCGGGTAAGGGATAATTTGTCATTCCGACCGAAGTGGAGGAATCTCTTTTGACAACTTAAACTTGAAGTGTGGTCAGACAATATTGGATCTCGGATGACAGTGAGTGCAATATTCTACTGCCCGGTAGACCCATAGCATGGTTTGGCGTAAAATACCGCCATGCCGATCATCGAAAGAGGTCAGTTCATGCCCGAAAGGGAAAATAATTATCGAGGGCCATGTGTAGTCTTCACTTTGGAAAGTATTTTGGGTCAGCTGCTTGGAAAGCAGGTGTTTGCGCCTACCGATGTCTTTGAGGTCAGGGAAACCCATATCCTCAAAGGACTGGCGGAACTAGACCGGCTCAGAGGCCAGTTCCTTGGACCGACCGACATTTGGGATATGGTGGGCAAGGACCCGGTGAGTCAAATTATTGATAGTAGTTTTGCACAAATCCTCTCAGCCGAACCCGAACAAATTATTTTTGAAGTAATTCCTATCTGGATAGAGACCGATCCCCAACTGGCGGGAGTACTTCGGACTCTCCAATTCGATTTTGTCGATGCTCCGTTCGATGAATTAGTTGGACTTGCCGGAAGCGGCCTGCCGGTAGGCGTAGTGATCCACTATCATAAAAAACCATACTATCCAACGGCTCATATTTTTCATCTTGGTGCCGAAAATGATGTCCGCTTTTGCAGAGACATGAGCGACTGTGGTCCCTTGAGAGAACAAATTCACGAACTGATCTATGGCGGAGAAATTGTCAAACTTGTCGAGGCGGCTCGCCAAAGTGGCGGATATAGTGGTCTGGTGGTCCGTTCTTAGTGCTAGAATGGGTTCATGATTGGTTTTCTTTCGGGTATTTTGAAGTCAATTCGGGGTCATCATGCGATCATTGTCGCTGGCGGCGTCGGTTATTCTGTCGCACTGCCGACCAACCTGAATTTTCTCCCTAGCCAAAATATTGAACTCTACATCCATACCCATGTCCGCGAAGATGCCCTGACCCTTTTTGGATTCAAAGATGAGGCTTCCCTGGATCTGTTTGAGAAGCTCCTGACCGTTTCCGGTGTTGGTCCAAAATCCGCTCAGGCCATCATTTCCGCCGGTTCCGCCGAGGTGATCAAGAAAGCGATCGA
>CAYQLI010000030.1:0-2433 GCA_964418355.1 uncultured Pseudomonadales bacterium
GAGAGTTTTGACGAATATGCCGTAGACCCGGCTGGCAATGAGGCGATTGACCGGATCGTGGCGCTTGATGCGGTAGCCAATGATAAGGTCGTAATTATCGTAATTTAAAAACTCCTTGATATCCTCGATCTTGAATTGGTTGTCACTATCCATGAAAAAAGTCCAGGGATATTTGCTCTCTTTGATGCCGGTCCTGATGGCCTGGCCGTAGCCCTGGTTGCCTTTGTGTTTGATCAATCTGAGTTTCTTGAATTTTTTAAGTAGGTCGGTTACCACCGAGACGGTGGCGTCAATACTACCGTCGTCAACGACAATAATTTCGTATTGATCAAGATTCTTTTGCAGGAATTTGTCGCATTCTTTGATTAGATAGGGAAGATTTTTTTCTTCATTGTAAGCCGGGAGGAAGACGGAGAGTTTCGTGATCATAAGGAGATTTTAGGAGCTAACCGACAAAATATCCACGGGTAAAAAATGCGATCGCGATGAGACTGAAAATAATATTGACCACGATATAGAGTCGTCTCACCAGGGGGTCTTGTTTGGAGAACCAGAGAGACAGAAGAATAAAACCAGGGAATATCGTCAGCACAAAACGGGGCAGGTTGGTAAAGGTACCGGTAAAAGTTGGGGCCAGATAAGAAAGCAAGGTGTAGACGGCATAGGAGAAACGCAGTTTTCGAAAGGTGCCGATAGTAAGAACGAGGAATAAAGTTCCGACCAATAACTCAAGGAGAATGACCGCAAAGGTAAGATCGGCCTGACTGCTGAATACGACCATTTTGGCATAACGGTAGAAAACCTGATGGAGCAGGATGAGCTTACTGACGACTAGGTTGGGCCCGAAGTCAGGAGAAACCTTTAGAAAAAGGAAGGCGTCACCTGTTTTTGTCGCCAGAAACTTCATATAAGAGAGGAGGCCCAAGGGAGGCAGAACCAACCAAACCAGTGAGGTCCTGTCTCTCCCCCGCCAGATCTCCCAGATTAGAGCCGGCCAGAGAAAGATGCCAGCCAACCGGGTAGCCGAAGCAAAGAGAGCAGTGAGACAGGCAAGGAAAAAAAATTGTTTCCTGGCAAGATAAAAGGTGGCCACTACCAGGAGAAGAAAAAAAGATTCAGAGTAGACGGAACCGAAAAAGAAGGCGGTCGGAAAGATCATGAGCAGGACCAGGGTCAGTCTGGCAATATTTTCTTTGTAGTCGAGTCTGACCAGTTGATAGAGAAAGTAGCAGGCGGCAACCAGGCTGATATGGGTAAGAATCAGGCCTGAGGCCAGATAATCCGGAATTAACTGAGCCACCCGATTGATCGCCCAGGGGAAGAGCGGAAAAAAGACATAAGTGCCTAACTCAAGCGGATAGCCGTAACCATGTTTGGCAAGTGAAAGAATATCGTGACCGGCGAAATTCGCCCAGATGTTAGCAAGGTAACTAAAAGAAAGACCGGAGCCGAACTCCCGGCAGCAATCCTTCACGGGCAGGGCATAAGCGGCCAAGACAGCGACAACGATCGTGGCGAGACGCCAAACGGCCAGATACTTGATTAGCCTATTGATCATTATTGATTTAACAGAGATAAATATACAGCGTAAGTGGCCTCCCCTGTTTTTTCCCAGGAAAACTGCGCCGCTTTTTCTTTTTGCGCTTTGAGTTTATTTTCTTTCTCTTTCGGTTTTAGGGACATGGCATGTACTAATGCGGTTTCGATCTCTTTTTCTTTGTAAGGATCAAAAACAATTGTTTCGAGGGGATAGATTTCCGGCAGGCTACCGGTAGTGGAACTGACTACCAAGCAGCCGGCGGTCATGGCTTCCAGAATGGTCAGGCCGAAGCCTTCGTAGAGAGATGGCTGGCAATATAGCGTAGCGAGACGATAAATGGCGTTCAGCTCTTCGGTCGGGACGAAACCGAGGACTTGAAAGAGAGGGTTATTATTGATGATCGAGTTGAGGCGATCAAATTCTTTTATTTCGGGGTGAACTGTCTGAAACCCGAGTATCTTCTTGAAAGAAAAAGTTTCTACCGGGACTTTCGTGAATTCGGAGCCGACGAAGACAACCGGATAATTTAATTTTTGCGCCGCTTTGGCCAGACGAACCAGATTTTTGTTCGGGTTGACCCCGCCCACATAAAGGATGAATTTATCGGGAAGGCGGTATTTCGCTTTTATTTCAGTTAACTGTTTTGCTGTTGGTTTCTTTGTATAGGCCGGATCGGCGGCGAGATGGGTCATAAAGATCTTCTCGGGAGCGATCTTAAAAATGTCAGCAATGTCTTTTTTTGAGGAAAGCGAGTCAGTGAGGATCGCTTTGACATTCCTCAATGCCAGACGTTCCCAAACCAGGGCGGTGAAGGCCCGAATACCTTTGGGATAGTAGGCTGAAAGGACCAAGGGAGCGAGGTCGTGAATGGTGACGATAGTGGGGTATTCCAG
>CAYQLI010000030.1:2443-7271 GCA_964418355.1 uncultured Pseudomonadales bacterium
GGATAGAAGATATCGAAAAAAGGATAATGAACCAGAACCGGAGAATCCGTGACGAATTCCACTTTCCCTAACTTTTCCAGAGCTTCGTGTAGGTGGGAGCGATAAAAGCCAACCCCCCGCCCAGCTGAATGTTCTTCTCCAAGCAGCTTGATTCTGATCTTATCCATATTGACTATCCCTTAGTATAGAATAATTCCAGATCAGTATGAAGAAAAAGGAGTTAATTTGGCTGGCGGCAATCTACCTTGCCATCTCATTGACCATTTTCGGGGCAACCTTTTTGATGAAACGCCGGTTTTCCGAGGAATGGCTGGAAAGGATGATCGGCTCACACGGTGTTCGCCAACAACTAACTGAGGACCCCTGCGCTTATTCAATTTTGGGCGATCCCAATGCAGGGATGAACTATATCAAGATTTTCCTGGCCTGCAAGAACGGCAAGAAAAGCGTCAGCACTTTTGACGCCAAGGCGATCAAGGCCGATACTCTGGAATCATTCTTGCTTGAATTTCAGCGCATTAACGGTATTTCGGCCGAGACAAAAAGATACCGATGTAAAATTGACAGCCGACCGATCACTCTGACGACAAAACTTAATAACCAAGCCACAATGGAGTGTTTTTATGAATAAAGCTTTCTTAGCCTTATTACTGATGATCACGCTTTTTGGATTTACCTTGCGTTACCGCAACATTGGCCAAATCCCGTTACCGGGTCAGTCTCAGGATGAATATTCCAACGCCTGGGTGGGCCTTTCAATAATCGAGACCGGCATGCCGCTCGGGATGTCCGGACTTAGCGGGAACCTGAACCAAAGAAGAATTTATATCAATCCTGATAGGATCTTCCAGCAAACCGCCTCGGGGGATCCCATGACGATCGCTTATCCCTGGTTCGATCATCCGCCTTTGGTGGGATTGATCACCGGCGGTTTTTCTTATTTGAAGGGGGTACGTATTTTTGAAGACGTTTCTGCCAGTGTAGTACGGAAACCGGCGGTGGCCTTCTCGGTGCTGACCATCTTTATGATCGGCCTCTTGGGAAAAGCGTGGTTTAGCGGCCCGGCCGGACTATTGGCGGCGCTTTTTTATGCCATCTCCCCCTTAACGACCATTACCAATCGGATGGTGCAGGCGGAAAACTTTTTTACACCGATGGTCTTGATCTCGCTTTATTGCTGGTGGACTTTCACGAAGAGGAAGAAGAAAGTTTGGTGGTATCTCGGTAGTATCGCCATCATGACAGCAGTGCTGATGAAACTCTCGGTCGTGGCCTTTGTGATCGCCGGCATAGTCCTACTACGGGAAAACTACAAACAAAAATGGCCCTTCATTATGATGGGAGTCTTCGCCCTGGCGGCATTCTCATGGTGGGCTATCTATGGAGCGGCGCTCTCGGCTGGTTCTTTCTGGGCAGTACTTTTCTCCAATTCCCATCGGGCCTACGGCATCGGGTATCAGGCCGTCTCGGATCTTTTAACGACGGTGAAAGTGACCGGCCAAAAAACGATCACCGATGGATGGGTGTTGGCATCATTTTTGGGATTCATGGCGCTGGCGGTCAGCGAGGCAAAAAATAAACGATGGCTGGTCGCTCCATTGATGTTCTACTTGGCAATATATCTTTTCTTCGGGAGTGAAAGTTATGGCTGGTACCGGCTGCCCTTCTTTCCGTTCACCTTTATCGCACTGGGTTACTTTACGGTGGAGCTTTGGAAAAAAGGCGAGCTTTCCGGAATCCTTCTTTTCCTGATCCCCTTGGGAATCTCGGCCACCAAGGTGTTTCCAACTGCCGGTAGTTGGCTGCTTCTTTGGCGGGCTTTACCGATCGCTAGTCTATTGGTCGGTTACTTTGTAAATAGCCGGAAACTGAACCGCCTGATCCTAACAGTGTTCATTCTGGCGGCAGTGATCGTTTCGCTGGTGTACAACCTGAAGATAGATATCACCACCTGGTATCAGTTGAGTTAGGAATTCTTTCCTGCTTTGTAGAGCTCCCAGAGTTTCATATATGAGAAGGCGTGGTGCAAGCCGGAGTAGAGGGAGAAGACAAAACCGGGAAAACCATCGAGGAAACCGCGGTAGCGGAAATAGAGAGAAAGAAAAGTTGAGAGCGGCTTAAGAAAAAGATAATTGATGGTATTCATAAAAGTAATTTTTACTCCCGCTTCCTGGAGTTGCCTCGCCGCCAGGGAAGAATAACGATTCTCCCGGATGAGATATCGAGAAAAGCCAGGGGTGGCTCGGTGATCCAATTCGCCGGTCAGCCAACCAACGCTGCCGGTGACAGTCATTTGTTCATGAACGTCTTTGCCGGGGAGATTGGCTTTGCCTCTTTGGAAAAGTCTGATCACCGGATCGGGATATTGGCCGGCATTTCTTAGGTAACGGCCCAGAAAAAAATTACGCCGGGTCAGATAATAGGCGGCAGCCGGTTCGGAGAGAGGTCGGCTTTTTTTCCCAAGCATTTTTTTCAGTGGCGAAACCCAGGAATCATAGCCAAAATAATTGCCGGTGAGCAAATTCTCGATCTCCTGACTGAGCTCCCGCGTCACCATTTCGTCAGAATCTAGCTGAAGGACCCAATCGCCGGTGGCTTTCTCATTGGCTTTCTTCTTGTTGAGATGGAAGTTATCTTGGTGAGGGACCAAAAAGGCCTTCTGGGTAAACTTTTTGGCCACTTCGAGGGTATAGTCAGTCGTTTCGTCGTCAACCGCGACGACGATCTCGTCAGCAATTGACTTGATCGAGTCGAGGCAGTTCTTGGTATTAATCTCGTCGTTGATCACGAGCAAGGTGACCGAAAGGGTCTGCTTCTTGGTTTTCACTGGCTTCAATTATATACTGAGCGTATTAGAACGGAGGCACTACAGAGTGATGAAGCGGAAAGGGTTTTTATTGGTCGGGGTGATCGCGATATTGAGACTATTCTTACTGCTAAAGTATCCTCTCGGGATCAGCGTGGATCAGGCCATTCTTTGGGGTAAGTGGGGTTTTGGGGAAGTCGGCATCGTTCTCGCCGGCTGGTTCGTTCTGGTCTCTTCGGTGATTGCTATCAGCCTGCTGGTGCCGCCAAAGGCAAGATTTTGGGTCGCTCTTGTCGCGGTCACAAACCCGTGGTGGAACACCCTTTCTTTGTTCTATGTATTGGAGATGGCGATTTTGCTTGGTTTACTCCTTTTGGCTCTGTCCAAAAAACCAGTCTTAAAAGTAGTCGTAGTGCTTGCGGTATTGGTGATGTTGTTTCTTGATAAGGAAAGCTTTCGTCGGCTCAATCAGTACAATATCCTCCGCCAACTTTCCAGATCGGGTCTCTCCGAGGAGGTTAATCTGATCCAAAGTACAAACTTTGCCGCTACCGATAAGACTTTTATGTTGCCGCCAATAGTCAGAAAAGTGATCTACAACAAACCTTTCTTGGCCCTCCAGATCATCAGCCAAAAATTTGTTTCCCTTTTTGATTTCGAACAACTGACGTCGCCGCTTTCGGCCTGGGAGATCACAAAATTAAGCGGGCTCCCGCCAAAAGGACTCTTGCCTTTATTTTTTTTCTGGGAGGTGCCCCTGCTTCTCTTTGGATTGGCAAAGTTTGGGGGGAACTGGTGGAGGCAATATCGGTTTTGGTTGATCCTTGGTCTGCTTCCCGCACTGATCTGGGAGAAAAAATATTTTACGGTCAGCGGCATAGTCCTGTCGGTACCTTTGGTCGTCCTCGTTGGCCAGACCTTGGCCGAACTAAAGTTCAAATGGGTATTTTTACTGCTTTATCTCGTCGGATTCTTCTATTTTTCCAAATTAATGTTTGTGAACCAAAACGACTACCGGGCCGCCGATGCTCCCCTTTATCGGGAAATGACACTTTGGGTGAAAGAGCATCTTAATGAATATGATCAGGTCATCGTCACCAACAAATTCGGACCCACTGACCTGATGTTTAAATTCTACGGGGTCCCCGGAACGGAAAAAATACAATTCAGGGAATTCCTGATCAAGGATGAACATTTGCTGGGAAAGATCGTTTACCTGGGTCAGCCGAAAGAAATGGCAGAAGGGAAAATATTAGATAAGATCGAAGCCAGCGATGAACTGGTCTTTGGTCACGGCAACGGCATATGGATAGGCACAAAGTAATCACTCTGACGACCCTAATATTGATCTTGGTCTTGGCGGCATTTCTTCGGTTGTTTGATCTTGGCAAGGCCCCGCCATCGGTGAACTGGGATGAAGCCTCGATCGGCTACAACGCCTATTCTTTATGGAAAACAGGCAAAGATCAGTATGGATTCAAGTTACCGCTTTCACTGAAGGCATTTGATAATTACCAGGCCGCTTTGTACGCTTACCTGGCCGCCCCAATCGTCGGCAATTTCGGACTGAACGAATTTAGCACCCGTTCTGTCTCGGCAATTTCGGGAATCATCAGTGTTCTCCTGCTTTACCTGATCGGGGTGAAGATCAGCGGCAAAAAGGCGGTCGGCCTTTTAGCCGCGTTCCTCTTGGCGGTTGAACCCTGGGCGGTGTTTTTCTCACATGGAGCGTGGGACGCTAGTTTGTCACTACCGTTATTTTTGTTGGCCTTCCTGCTGTTATTGAACCAATTCTGGTGGCAGGCGGTCTTGGTGTCCGGAATCAATACTCTGGCCTATCATTCTGCAAAAGTTTATTTCATTCTGGTCGTTTTATTCGTCCTCATAATGGCATTGAAGGACAGGGCCACGAAAAAATTATTTGTGGGGGTGGGAATGATTACCTTTCTGGTGGTGGTGATGACTTACGCCTCGGGAGGAGCGGCCCGTCTTTCTTATACAGTGATCACCAGGCTCTGGGAC
>CAYQLI010000030.1:7281-8925 GCA_964418355.1 uncultured Pseudomonadales bacterium
TATGTCATGGCCGGCGATGTGGTCAACCATTACGTTTCCTATTACAATCCCGCCAATCTTTTCGTCAGGGAAGCGATGGAACCGAGTCAGCGCGTACCCGGCTGGTCGGTCTTTTACCCACTGGAGTTTTTCGGTTGGGTCATCGGAATTTATTGGCTGATAAAACACCGCCGAAAACAGGCCCTACTTGCCGGCGCTCTTGTTACCCTCTCGTTACCGGCAGTGATCACCATCAATTGGTTCAATGCCGAAAGGGTGCTCCCATTGTGGGCGATCAACACCCTATTGATTGCGATCGGCTTTTTCGCGCTCTGGTCAGGTATCAGATCAGCCTGGAGAAAAATCTTGGCTCTTGTTTCATTTATTGGTTACTTCCTTATCATCGCGGCTTGGTTTTACCTAAAGTTCATTTGGATACTCCCCTTCCAACAGTTCGGCGACTGGCAATGGGGTTTCCGCGAGATCGCGGCGGCGATCGGTCAAAAGTGGGAAGGGGCTGATCATGTGATCATTGACACAGCTCAGGGCCAGCCACATATCTTTACTCTGTTTTATCTGAAATATCCGCCGGAAAAATATCAGCAGGAAGTGAGTCGGAAAACTCCGCCTGACTTTGGTAAGTTTGAGTTCCGGAAAATAAATTGGAAAGAAGACAGCCTCTTGCCCAACACAATTCTGGTCGGTGATTTCTTCAGTATTCCGAACGAGGTCAACTACGTACCGATCAGTGACCCGGCCGGTTTTGTCCAGTACCGCATCGTCGAAACGGATACCTGCACGAGTGGTTATAATCTGTGTAGGGGAGAGAAAAAGAAATGAAATTGAATAATCTTAAATGGATCTTGATATTGGGGATCAGCCTGAGAATACTACTCGGTTCGTGGCTGTTTCATACCGATCTAAAGAATATCTACATCGAAGCGAAATTCATCAACTCCGGTTGGAAGCAGGCCTACCACGAGGCCGTGGCGGCCGGACGGCCGATCTACTACCCACCATTGGTCTATACCTTGATTGAGGCCAACCGGAAGATCAACGGCTGGATGTTTTCCGGTTATTTTGATAAATGGCTGGCTGACGGTTCGGCGGAGCAAACACTAAAGCACCCTCACCTTTTCCGTGACCTTTTGGCAATGAAATTCCCGTGGCTGGTCGCCGATCTGGCGATCGCTTTCCTACTCTACAAGTTGGTGGAAAAGGAAAAGAGCAAAAAGGTGCTTTGGCTGTGGTTATTCAACCCCCTGACTCAATATGGTATCTACGGCTTTGGTAATTATGATGTTTTGCCGGCGTTATTTATGATCTGGTCTATCTACTTTGCCAAAAAGGGAAAGTGGAACCTGAGTTATCTTTCGCTTGGCCTGGCCGGAGGTTTGAAGCTGTTTGGAATCCTGCTCCTCCCGGTGCTCTTTCTGATTGACCAAAGAGAAACCAAAAAGAAATTGGTGGGTTTGGGCCTCTCGCTACTCATCTTTATTCTTTCGACTCTGTCTGCCTGGCTGGATCCGTTCGTCTTCAAGTCTGTCTTTCTCTCCAATTTAAGTAATACCCTATTCAAAACCAGGATCGAACTGTCTGCCGACTTTTATCTGCCTATCTTTCTCTCCTTTTATTTCTGGTTCCTACTTTGGCTCGCCAAGCGGC
>CAYQLI010000030.1:8935-10626 GCA_964418355.1 uncultured Pseudomonadales bacterium
TTTAGTGGCTGGCTTTTTGCCCGTCGTCGGAGCGCTATTGGCGCTATCTTACTTTCATCCCCAATGGATAATCTGGGTGGCACCTTTGCTGGTTCTGACGGCAGTCGGCCAAAAAGGAAACTTACTTGCTTATCTTTCTGTGGTCGTCGGCTATTTCATGACCGTCTTCCTGATCAAGGACACCTTCGTGACCTGGGGCTTATTGAAAGGAATCAATAACGCCTTCAGTTCGCTCAACCCTCTCGTCCTGACGATGGAAAGAATTGGTTTGGCTGACCAGATCGGCGGGGTCGGTCGGGCTTTGTTTTTTGCCGGGATTGCCGGTCTGTCTTTATCTCTATTTAGCCCACACAATGAAGAAGAAAAGTGGGAAGTGCCCGGTCCGATGATGACATTGGTCGCCCTGGTGCTGACTTTGGGGGCAGTTTTTGTCCTGGCCCACGTGGTGCTGACGAAAAACGGGCGCTACATTGCCGTTGACCGGTCGGTGTCAAATCCAAAGATCGCGCTCGCGGCCGGGACGACGATCATCCAGAAGTTTCCGACCAACTTACCTAATATCAACACGATCGGGATCCGGTTAAAAAACGTGAATCTGCAGACGAAGGAAAGACTGTACGTCTCCGTGGCGAACGCGGACAAGAGCGAGGCGATGGTTCTGCCAATTGAAGGTGGGAGCGTCGGCGATGACTTTAATCTGATGGTGGCTTTTGCCCCGATCAGGGATCCCAAGGGTGAGCTTTCCTTTACTCTGGTAATGCCAGAGGCAAAGGTGGGCCGCGAACTGCTTGTGCCATATGATGAAAACTTTGGCGAAGGCGGACTGACGGTGAATGAAAAACCGGTAAAAGGCAGCCTGTCCTTCACCGCCTACTCAAATCCCGGCGGAATAAAAGAAAATCTTTCTAGTACGCTGACGACGATGCTATCGAAATGGTAAAGAGAACTTTCCCATATTTCATTGGTTTATGGGCACTCGTGGTAATCTTTGCCGGAATCTCCGCTAAGGTAAATATTTTCCGATCATCGGATGTTGAGACATATCTGACAAACACCAAAAAGGGTTACTTGGAAAACTCGTTCCTTGCCCGGGTCAGTTACAACAAGGTTACTTTTTACTTCAATCGGTATTTGGATAATTTTTTTGCAGGTGTGGATCCCAACTATTTTTTCTTCGGAGGCCACCCAAGAGAGGTCCCCGGCGGTGACAATAGTCTGAAGGTTTCTTACTGGCTGATCCCATTTTTCCTTTTCGGGGTCTATGAACAGATCAGGGCGAAAGAGAAAAAAATATTTTTTGTTTATCTATTGACCCTCGTTTTGGTTTCCTGGTTTTCCACCGATAAACTTTGGTGGTATCTGGTGCCCTTTATTTATCTGACGATGTTATATCCACTGAAACGACTATGGAAAAAATAATTTTGATCATCGCGATCAGCCTCTCGATTTTTTTCCGGGTCTGGCAGATCGCCCGAATACCGGCTGGTTTGGCGATGGATGAGGCGGCCTTTGGCTATAACGCCTGGTCCGTCAGTCTTAATGGCCGGGACGAATATGGCAAATTCCTGCCTTACGCTTTTCGATCGTTCGCCGATTTTAAACTTCCCTCATACGGCTATCTGACGGCGTTGGTAGTAAAGTTTTTCGGACCGGGTGTCTGGCAGACGCGGGCAGTATCCGTGACTGCCGGG
>CAYQLI010000031.1:0-10112 GCA_964418355.1 uncultured Pseudomonadales bacterium
TTGTCACCACCGGAGGTGAGCCATTCGATACCACCCCAGACGAGGAAGACGAAGAGGATGAGTCCGGCCAGAATGATGGAAATATCCACAATACGGAAAACAAAATTGGTGATACAAGTGAAGCCGAAGAAACCTCCGAGCTGAGAAGTAATGTCAACTTTGGTTTCGCCTCCTGGTCCCGCGGTGAGATTCCTGGCGGTATCTTGTAGTTGAGCAAACACAGTGGAAGTAGAGAGTAAATAGAGGCTGGTGGTCAGGAGAGGAATCTGGAGCTTTTTCATAAGTTTAGAAGTTTTTTGGGAAAACGGGTACTAATATGTGAATCTTCAAGACATTCTCGACGAAGACGATCACGGCATAGGATGCCACCAGGACGCCTAGGCCAATGAGGGAGTTGGTGATCTTGTGGTGGGCTTCTTCGAGCTTTGCTTTATCACCACCGGACATGAGCCACTGAATGCCGCCCCAGATCATAAAAAGCAGGACGGCAAGACCACCAACAATGACAACGGTTACCCACAGCTGGGCAATGTAGAAGGCCAGCCCCTCACCGGCGGATTTTCCGACTATTTCCGGTCCCAAAGCGGGATTAATGATGGTTGGTCCTTGAGCATAAACTGGTCTGATCATATTATGGATTTGCCTGTTGAATGTCGAGTAATTTACCGGGATTCAGGATATCAATACCGACGACGCCGCCGACGATGCCGACGATGAAGTAACTGACTGCGACGACGATTAGACCGATGGCTGCCTGGGTGAGTTCAGTCTTGGCCTCCTCGGCACGAGCTTTTTCGCCACTACTGGTAATCCATTTGAGGCCGCCGATGACGAAATAGAGAAGAAAGGCAAGTCCGGCAGTGACAGTGATGACATTGATGATGGTGGAAATGAAGTTGGTCAGCTGAGAGGCTGGGGCCTCTGTTTGAAATTTGCCAAAGCCTGTTATTGGTGAAGGTCCGAGGGTGATTTCATCAGCAAAAGCATGGGATACAAAATTAAGAAGAGTAGAAATCAGGAGGCTGGGAACTAGAACGAGTTTTTTCATGGGGTGATAGGGGTGACGGTTTTTAGGATGGGAGCTAATAAGTGGAAATCGCCACCAAAAAGGAGACGACCGACAATATCAGCGAGAATGAAACTGGCGCCAATAATAACGAGACCCATGATGGACATCATGATCTGCTGAGTGGACTGCTGTATCTTGCTTTTGTCGCCACCGCTGGTTATGTAGCCAAAGCCACCGGTGACAAGCTGCCAGAGAGCATAAAGACCGGCAATAACGGTGATGAATTGGATAATGACACTGATGAAGTTGGTGGTGTCACCAATGTCTTTGACAATAGTTCCGGGTGCCTCAATTTTACCGACAATACTATCCGTATCTTGTGCCAATATTGGAGTGGTAAAAAGGAAATAACTAAGGGCAAGCGGTAATGAGGGGAGAATTTTTTTCATAATTCTTGGTTAAAAAAGTCAAAGCCGCCGATGGTGCCGATGATCCTGGTGATGACGAAAGCGGCGACGGCCACAACGAGGCCCAATAAGGCATAGTTTAGCATATTGGTAGCCTGCTGAACCTTCGCTTTGTCACCACCGCTGGTGATGTAATTGAAGCCGGCAATAATGGTAGCGAGAAAGGCGGCCAGGGCAGAAAAAATGATGGCATTTTGAATCAGAGGAGAGAGAAGAGTGCCAATGGTAGCATTTTGTCCCAGAGCGCCGCCAGGAGCGTAAAAATTGGAGAGATCCTCGGTGGCGGCATAAACTGCCTTGATCATAAATATATTCTAGCACCTGATAGAATAAGCCCTTGTGGAAGAAACAAAAACCATCAGTGAAAAAGCGAAAGCCGCTTTGATCAAATACGTTTCTGAAATTGATCCCAAATTGGTGGAGTACTGGGATAGTGAGATCGCCAACAATTTTGGATTCAATGAAAGGCAGAAGGAATTGGTGAGAGATATGCTCTTGCATTCCAAGGAACACAATCTTCGGCCGGCGAAGAGACTGCGGGGTTCTTTTGTGAACTATGCCTATCGGCTTTCCGGAAAAGAAATTGATGAAAGATTGTGGCAGGCAGAGATGGCAGTTGAGATCGTCCATACGGCCTTGTTGATGCATGACGATTTTATGGATCGGGATGATGTCCGCCGCGGTGGGCCAACGACACATAAATTTTATGAAAAGAAAGCGAACGGTGATCAGCACTATGGTGCGACGATGGCAATGGGAGTCGGGGATGCCGTTTTGTGTCTGGGCTTTGAGCTACTCCAAAGCTGTGGTTTTGAGAATGAGAAAGTGAATGAGGCTATGAAGAAAATGCTTCGGGGAATTGCGATCACCGGTTATGGCCAAGCTTACGATGTCACGCTGGAAGTCGAAAAAAAATGGTCGGAGAATGATGTTATTTCTTTACACAAGGCCAAAACAGGAATTTATACCTACGAGAACCCGCTTTTGATTGGCGCAATATTGGGTGGTTTGAATGACGCGGCCAAAAAGATATTATCCGAGTATGCGGCGGACGGCGGCGTGGCCTTTCAGTTGCAGGATGATATCTTGGGAGTTTTCGGGACTGAGGGGGATACGGGAAAGTCAGCTGATTCTGACTTGCGGCAGGGGAAATGCACTCTCTTGGTCTTGAAGACTTTGGAAATGGGCAACAAGGAACAGAAGAAGGCGATGAAGGCAGTCTGGGGAAAAATGGAGGCAAAACGAGCCGATTTGGATCTGGCAAAAAAAGCGATCGAAGAAAGCGGGGCACTCGAATACAATCGGCAATTGGCACGGGAATACGCCCAAAAAGCGGCAAAGACGGCAAGTAAATTACGTCAGCTGAAGTTGGACACGGAAGCAATTGACTACATTCAAGGAATTGCGGAGTATATGGTGACGAGGAAGGTCTAATTTTTCGATAGGGAGTGAGAGAGAATAATTTTTAGAATGGGGAGATTATGTCTCATTGTGAATTCAACGTGGCTGACATCAGGCAACATCGTCGGGGAATCCATATGCCCAAGGTGGAATTTGAGCCACACCCCGAAAGTGGAGTGATACTGGGAGAATTGGTACTTTTTGGGCGGAGTATTCCAGTGATTAGCGCCGAGCAGGTGGAACAACGATTGCGGCAGATCAATTGTAATGAGGAAAAAATTCTGGAAATTATTGGAAATCTATCTACATACTTTTCAAATTTGGGAATTCCGTTTGGTTATGTCCCGGCTTTGCCCGAAGTTCTATTTGACGATGCTATCCCCACCGAAACGACGATCGCGGTTCCCGAACTCGCTGATTGCCTTGTCTAGCTGCTCTGGGGAAAAGTCAGGGAAAAGAGTGTCGGTGAAATAAAGCTCAGCATAGACTGATTGCCAGGGAAGATAGCCAGAGAGGCGTTTTTCGCCACCGGTTCGGATAATTAGATCGGGGTCGGGAATTCCGGCGGTATCAAGATATGAACCAAAAACCTCTTCGGTAATTTCTTCTGGTTTCAGTTTGGCTCTGGCGATTTTCTTGACGGCTCGGAGAATCTCATCACGACCACCGTAGTTGAGGGCAAAAGTCGTGGTGATGACCGAGTTGCCCTTGGATTTTGTGATCAGGTCGAGAGTTTTCTGAGCGATATCTTTGGGAAACTTGTTAATGTCACCCAGGAGTCTGAATTTGGCCCCGCTTTGGAGCAATCTGATGGCGAGGGTATTAAGACCCATGCGGAAGATGTCAAAAATGGCTTTGATTTCTTCCTCATCGCGTTTCCAGTTCTCGGTACTGAAAGCCCAGAAAGTCACATAAGGGATTTTTTTGTCTGCCAGGTGCCTGATTATGGGCTCGATGGCATTTTTGACCGCCGCTTCATGGCCTTTGACTGCAGGAAGGCCGCGTTCCCTGGCCCAGCGGCGATTGCCGTCCATGATGATAGCAATATGTTTGAGGGGAGTTGTCATTCTTTGGAATTATACCAAAGCTGAGGCTCTCAGAGGATATCAGGCCGCGGTGAATCTGCGGAGATAGTGCGGGGATCTTTATTTAAACTACGCTCATGAGGTCCTGGAGGCCGAGGATGGCGAGGATGATCCGAACGATGATGAAGGAAGCGAGAACGATGACAATGCCGACGAAGGCATTGAGGATACGCGAGGTGGCACCAGCAATTTTCTTCGCGTCACCGGAGGAAAGGATATAGTCCCAGGCGGCGTAAAGGAGATTGAAGAAGAAGATGAGGCCGGCAAGGAAGAAGACAAGCGGGAAGACCTTTAATTTAGTGAGTAGATCACCGATATTCAGTTTATTGATATCGGCGATTTTCTGGCCGGGATAGGAAAGACCACTGATATCTACTTGGGCGTATGCTTTTGGAATGAGATTGAACATAAAGCTATTGTAATCCTGGTAGGGCGAGAATTTTAATACCGATGAGGTTCATGAGGAAAATGGCCATGATAATGAATAGCAATCCGGCGATAGCGGAGGTGATGAGTTCCTTACCCTCCTTCAACTTTTCCGGAATACCAGCGGAGGTGGTGACGATAAAAACGCCGTAGAGAATGAGAAGAAGAGCAACGCCGCCACCAAGGCCGATGATGATACCTAAAAGATCCTTAATGAAGCCGCCACCAGTAGCATCATAGGAGATGCAACCGAGAGCAGTATTGATGCCCTTTTTACCGGTCACATCACTACAATATGGCACATTTTCTGGAGATTCTGGATTATAAGTGGGAAGAGGGACGCCTCTAGTGGCAAGAGTGTTTTGAAAATATTCAAACCAACCATAATTTCCGGGGACGACATTTTGTCTGATGGTGGGACAAAGATTGCTTCCTGCGGAATCCTTTATTTCGATGTCAACTTCACCCATATTTCGGTCCAAAGATTGAACGGTGAAACAGGTAAAATAATTACCTGAATTGTCGGTATGTACTTCCGGATTGACAGTCTGACTTTGGGTGGTTGCCGGAGTGCCAAAAAATTGCCCCTCCTCATGACAAGAGAGGTTGTCTAGGAAATATGAACCAACTTGTAGAGGGCCTCCGCGACAGGTAACTTTTACCGAAGAGATGGATTCGATTTCTGCTTGACTGGAACTACCAATACATTGTGTTATATCCCAGTTTTGGCTTCCAGACGCCGGTTCAATCTTGGCGACGCCACATTCGGCGGCAAAAAGTGAAGTGGAACTGACCAAGAAGAGGAAGATGACAAAAAGTGAGGATAATAAAAATTTAAATTTCATGGTCGAACCCCACGCCTGTCCAGGGGAGTTAATTGATTTTTGCTAGCAAAACAATTTTAACACGAGAATGATTCATACCTCACCTTCCACAATAGCGGCGCCTTCCTCTCCTAGCCTAGGAGAGGGGAACAAAGTAGAATTATTGGCAGATGAGAAAGTGGGTATTAATTATCGTCCTGGTTCTGTCCGGCTTCTCGTTTTGGCGTGTTCAGATTGTTTGGGCGGTAGATTGTGCAGCAGCGGATCTTTCCGGGTTGAGTGTTGACCAGATGGATGGTTGCAAGAATGAGTTACAGAACTTGTTGGACCTTTCGAAAGCGGCGACTGTATGGCCGGAATCCCAAATAAGGAACCTGGATGGCCGCATCAAGGCTTTACAAACGAGTATTAATGTGGCGGTGGCGAAACAGAAGGCGCTGGAAAGAAGTATTGCCGATAGGGAATTAAAGATCACGGAACACTACGTCATTCTGACTAAGAAAACAGCAGAGCTATATAAAAAACTGCGGCAAAGGTCGGTACTTACAGAGATCCTGTCCAAGGTGGGATCAGGGATAAACAGGGAGATCGGGTACCAGAATATTGCCAGTGACTTTGATCGGCAACTGATCATTGGTTTTTCAAACGAAATTATTTCCCTGGAATCAGACAAGAAGAATTTGGAAGAACAAAAAGCCAAATTGGCGACGCTTCAGGAGATTTTGAATAAGCAAGCGGAGTCTTTGAAGGGAGTGGTGGGTAGGGCGAAGGCTTGGCAGGCGACGCTTCAGGACAAACTTTCAGTATTACAGCAACAAATCTTGAGTATTAAGGGTGGGGATTTTACGGCAAGCGTGGGTGACAGTGAATTGGCGGACGATTTCAACGCATCAATTAAGGGATTTCGGGAAGCTGCCCCATCAGGCTACTTCGCTGTATTCTCATTTGGTGCTTATACCCATCGAAAAGGGATGAGCCAGTATGGTGCAAGAGGTAGGGCTCAAAATGGACAAAATTACAAAGATATTTTGAAGGCTTACTATGGGAAAGAGCCTGTAAACAAGGATACAGGTGGAACAATTAACGTGGCTGGCGTAGGTAATGTTGATTTTGAAAACTATTACCTGATGGGTATTGCCGAAGTTCCATCAACTTGGCATCCTGATGTTCTGAAAGCGCAAGCAGTCGCGGCGAGAACTTATGCTTACCGTTACAAGATAGAAGGAAAACAGATATGTACAACAGAAACCTGTCAGGTTTTTAGAAAAAGTAAAGCAGACAGTATTAATGATCCGAAGTATGTGGCTTGGAAACAAGCAGTAATAGACACGAGGGGCCAAGTTTTGGAGGATGTAGTGACCTATTATTCTTCTACGGCAGGTGTTTATTTAACGACGAAAGGTTGGGACACAACTGATAATGGGGGTGGTAGTAATTTTGTTGATAAGTCTTATGAAAAACTTGGGGGATCACCCTGGGTTTATAAGGCTTGGTACACAAAGGAATATAGTCCCAGTAGTGATAAGTGTGGGAGAAGCAACCCGTGGCTGAGTCCGGAAGAAATGGCAGATATTGTCAATGCGGCGCTGGTTCTAAGTAAGGGCACGGATGGTGAGAAGGAGAGAATCTCTCCGGTGACAACAAGTTGTTGGGGAGGTAATCCTTATAGTCATGAGAGTCTAAAGAATGTAGCAAGTAAATATGGCGGTATAAGTTCTGCGACCAGCGTTAGTGTTCAACAAGGTCAGGGAGAAACCCAAAGTGTGACGATAAATGGGATTAGTATGAGTGGTGTAGATTTCAAAAAAGCCTTTGCTTTGCGGGCTCCTGGATATTTGAAGATACCTCAGAAAGGGTTTGCCTTTTTTAACATCGAAAAAAAGTAAGAGTTTCTGTTCATTTCTTGCGGCGTCCAAGAAACGAACCAAAGAATGACGCCCTTCGGGCTCGCTAAATTTCTTTAGCTCATGTTATGTTCGCTGGACACTGCTGCGGCAGGCTTAGCGTGCGAGCTCACTTTTCGGAATTCGCTAATGAAATTTTTAACGCTCCCGCTTCAGGGGAGTCAGATTATTTTGATTCGAATGATAGAATCAAGATATATGCCAGAGGTGTTTTCTAAGAGTGGAAAATTGAAGAGTGCTCCGAGTACCGACTCGAGTGTCGTGAATGAGGTGAGGAAGATGGTGGAACAAGGGTTTTCACTGCCTGCCTGGCGGTCACTCGCGGCCATGCCGCCCGACACGAAGTTTGAGGCGCAAAATGATGATGAGAAGGTACTCCTCCTCATGAGAAAACACCCGGTGACGAACTTGTGGTGGATCGGCCTGACGGCAATGCTTTTTGGATTTCCCTTGTTTTGGGGAGAATTTCCCCTCATTTCAAACGTGACAGCTTCGGTACGTCTGGCGTTAGCGATATTCTGGTATTTGGGATTAGCCTTTTTTGCGATCCAGAATCTATTGCTTTGGTTCTACAACGTCTATATCGTGACCGATGAGAGGGTGATTGATGTGGACTTCTTCGGTTTGCTCTACAAAAACATCAATGCGACCCAAATAAGAAAGATCGAGGACGTGAATTACTCCCAGGTGGGAATGCTGTCTTCGGTCTTCAACTATGGCACCGTGGTGATCCAAACGGCGTCGGAGCAGCGTTCGGCTGACAGGAGTGAAGAAGCGGCGGCCTTTACTTTCGAGGCAGTGCCAAACCCCGACCGGGTGGTCAAGGTGATCTCCGAGTTAATGGAGCAGGAAGAAAAAGAGTCATATGAAGGGAGGACGAGATGAATCAAGTAGTACCGGGCTTTGATATCACCTTGAGTTTGGTGGTAGGACTATTCGTCAAAGCTTTGCTGGTGATCCTGACCCTGCTGTCGTTAGTTACAGTCCGGCAAGCGGGTCTAATGGACAAAGTGCTCTCGGTGCCGATCGGGAATTGGTTCAAAATAGTGGCATGGGGATTTTTCTTCGTCTGCTTGGTATTAACAATCGGAGTCGTGTTATTAGTTTAAAAAAGACAACGAGCGCCTGCCCATGGCAAATATTTTAGGGATCGACTATTACAGAGTAGTTTCGGAAACAGGAGAGGGAGAGTGGTCTCAGGTTTATGTCAAAACGGCGTTTGATAAAGAGGAACTGGGCCGCTTCGGTTCAATCTTCGGGGTAGTGAAGCTTTCCGGAAAAGGGGATCTGGTAACCAAGGGGATGAATCTGATCGGCGAGATTGATAAGTGGTGCGAGGAGGCGAGCCACAAAGGCGATGTGGCCGGATTGCTGGCGCTATTGACGAAGAAATTGGCGACCGGGGCCTTCGTCTGGATCTATATGGACGACTCGGGGGGCAGAAGAATTAAAACAGGAGCACTGCCGGGAAATGGAGTAGCGATCGTTCGGGGCGGGCAGCGAGTATGGCTTTTTGAAAATGGTGATGGCCGGGTAGTCACGGGGGAAGTAAAAGATAGAGATAAGGTATTTTTTGGCAGTAAGGAGGCGGTGGACCTGATTGATACGGAACAGGGGGAAACAAAAGAGGCGGAGGAACTGACGGAAAAAGTGACTGCCGAGATGATGAAATTATCTGCCGGGGCGAGAGCGGCCTTGATCCTCCTCATCAAACCGATGACTCAGGAGATAGAGAAAGAAGAAGTGGTACCTGAGGTCAAGCTGGAGGACAAAATCAAGGAAGCAGTGTTACAAAAAATTGAGGAGCGGCAAGGAGAGACCCTGGTGAGTGATCGGGTGGTGGGGGCAACCGGAGTGGCGGGCAAGATCGCCGAAGCCAAAATGTCCTGGAAAGATTTTGTCACCAATTGGCAAACGGCGAAAAGTCTGCGGTCAGACGAGTCAGTTCAAAAAAGACACAGGCTGTTTCTGTTTATCGGAGCGGTGTTCCTGGTCGTCTTGGGGGTGAGCGTTGGTTTGGGACTGATCAAAGCCAGAAAAGACCGAGCTGAAGCGGTGTTTGCGGCAGTTTATGAACCGTTGGAAAAGAAGAGGTCTGACGCTGAGGCTTTGTACAACCTGAATCCGGTGGGAGCCAGAGATCTATTGCGTTCGGTCAAGCAGGATCTTGCAACCCAAAAAGGGCAGTTTGCGAAGACACCCTATGAAGGGAGGATGACGGATCTGGAAAAGGCTGTCGAACAAAGTTGGGTGAAAGTTTCGGGAGAGCAGAAATCAAATCTGGACCTTTTCTTTAACCTGGGGTTGGTGCGGGACCAAATGAAGGGTGACCGACTGACCTTTACCGGAAAGGATTTCCTGGTATTGGATAGTACTTCCGGAGTGGTAGCCAGGATCAGCTATCCCGACAAAAAGCAGGAGGTGATCCTGGGGAAGGGGGAGGGGCAAAACTGGCTGGATGTGGCGGGGTACAACGGCAACAATGTTCTCCTGACCAAAACGGGAATGACGGCGATCCTGTCCGGGACAAGAAGTGACCAGAAGTTTGATGCGGCGGTGGTGGAGCCGATCGCGGTGGATGTTTTTCCGGGAGCGGCCTATGTTCTGGATAAGGGAGCAAGCGAGATCTGGCGGTTTGGCCTCTCGGGTGGATTGATCAATGAGCGGAGGCGTTGGTGGCTACCGGGAGTAGAGGCAGACGTGCGGGGGGCGACGGATATGGCAATTGACACGGATATCTGGGTGGGGCTATCGAATGGAAAGATACTGCGCTTTAGACGAGGCCAATTCGAAAAGTTTAATCTCTCTGATGTGCCGGAGAATTTCTCGGTGAAACGGCTGGCAGTCTCAAACGATGTGGCTCTGGTGGCGGTTCTAGACAGTGACAAGGAGAGGATCGTCCTCTTTAACAAAGACACCGGGGCATATGTGAAGCAGATCATGGCTGATGGATTGGCCGAAGCGACGGACTTGGTATGGGTAAGTGACCATGAATT
>CAYQLI010000032.1:0-9985 GCA_964418355.1 uncultured Pseudomonadales bacterium
GGAAAAGAGCTAGGCCGAGGGCGATGAGGATCTTTCGAAGTTGCATTTTGGGTTTACAGATAATAAAGGACTCCAAAGACGAAAGCGAGACCAAGAAGACTAAAAAGCAGGTACTCAAGAATGATCTCGAGGTGAAGTTCTTTCTCCAGGAATTGGTGGACGAGTCCCCAGACAAAATAACTGATGGAAAGCAGGATTAGAATAACCGTGTGAGTCAGCGTACTACGGCCGCTCGCGATCATAGCGACGAGACCCGTCATCATGATGGCCAAGAGGACAATGTAATGAGTTAGGTGGCGAAGAGATTTGGACGTCATAGGATGAGACCTTGTTTAAGTAATATTAGGATGGCCAGCAAAGTCAGGAAATAAGTCAGATGGGCCCAGGTCTTGCCGGAAATACGGATAATGTTGCGGCGCCAGACGATCAGCCAGTCGAAGGCGAGGGTGGCGATGATCAAGATGACAAAAGCGAGGGAAATGGAGCGGCTGACATCGAAGGGGGAGATCTTGGGGAAAGCGACGGGGACTTCTTCCTTGGCATAAGCGCCTCGGACCACAGAAGTTTTGGCGGAAGAGACCTCGGGTAAGGTCAGCTGGGCCGTCCCGAACATCTGAACCACCAAGGTAGTTTCCACACCATTGAGTCTGCCATCAACGACGGCAACACCGATATCCTTGTATTTGGGACTGATGAGATTGGCCTTGTGACTGGCGGAATTCATCCAGGCGGTCACGACGGAGGTCGGATCACGAAAATCCCGGGCCAGGTTTTCGCCGGCGTGGAGATAGGAATAGCCTGAATTCAGGATAAATGACCAGGGTTCGGTACCGTCGGGCGCATTGTGAGACCAGTAGCTTCTCGCGAACATATCCGCCGCTTTGGCAGCCGCCGCCTCATCGAGAAGTTTGTTCTCTTTTAGGGCGGAGAGGCCAGCAGAAACGCGCTCTTTATTCGTCAATTCAATGATAGCGGTCGGGGGGATCTGAGAAGCATAGCCGAGGATATCAGGCTTGGCAGAGCCGAGAAGGCCCAGAGCGGATTGGGCCATGATAAAGAGACCCAGGAGAACCAAAAGAGATTGGTGATGAAGCAGCTTTGCTTTGTGGTTATTGTGGGTATGAGGCAAAAAAAGATGCAGCGGATTGGCCATCAATTACCATTTTACATACTTGCGCCGGTTTGGATAGTGGCCTCGATGATCAGCCGCTTAAGACTGGTTCCGGGAGGCCAGCAAGTCATCAGCGTCAGTTCTTTTTGGTCGGTATTGCGGCGAAGATAAGAGATCTCATCCGAATTGACAATTTTTTTGGACACTACCTGATAACGGAACTTTTGTCCCTGGTAGTAAAGGTCAATCGGGTCCCCTGTTTCCAGCTTGTCGAGGAGATAAAAAATAGAATTGTAGCGGGTGGCCTGCCAAAAATCGGCTGATGAGTGGGAGAACAGAAAAATATTCCCCGCTTGTCCCGGCAAAACGGTACCTTTGGCGTGAGCGACTCCTTGGCTGAGAGCGGTTTGATAATCATTCGGGTCAGCCGGATCAACGTCCTTGATGATCCGGGAATTGGCGTTGATTTTTTCGATGATGATTCCAAAATCCGTATCAACCGGAATAATTTCTGCGGGGGCGGTCTTGGGTTTTAGACTATAGCTCACCTCTTGCCTGATTGCCGGTGAAAGAGTGACCACGATCACGACAAAACTAACTGCCGCGAGAACTACTCCAGCGAAATAGAGAAATGAGCCGAGCTTACTTTTTGCGCTTTTTGAAGAAGATGACATAGAGCAGGCCGAGTAGAGAGGCACCACCTAAGATTTTATAGAAAAGTTTGGAGTCACGATTAGATTCGGCACCCTTGATCTCCGGCTGACCATTTTCGCCGGCCGCCTCGCCGGTGGGACTGACTTCAGTTGGATTCTCTGCTTCTGGTTTTGCCTCACCTACCGATGAGCCAGCGCCGCTGGCAAGAGCGATCGCTCCCCCGTTGTTGCTGGTTGAAGAAGTGGTTGGATTGACGGTGATGGTGACATCCTGGGTATCGCCGAGGATACCTGAACCATTACCGGCATTATCGAAAGCACGGACGGCAAAGTACCAGGTCTTGGCACAGTCTGGGACAGTGAGGGAGGCCTCTCCCTCTTGGTCAGAGGCGACGGAAATACTGGCGAACATATTGCCGGAGTCAGCGTTGAAACTGGTGTTGTCTGAGCGATAGACCTCGACCTTGCTGGTCTTGCCACCATCGGCGGCGGTTTTGAATTTTATCTTCCAGGTGCAGTCATTAATTTTTTCTTTGGAGTAGCTCACGGGAGTGCTCGGGCCGTCGGTCTTGTATTCAACGGAAACAACGTTACTATCAAAGGTTGGGCCGCCGTCGGAAGCGCTGACCTTGAATTGATAGGTTCCCTGGCCGGTAATCACGGATGAGTTCACGACACAGTTATCGGTGTTGCCGCCGTTACTTAAGACAAAATCACTGCCGAACTGGACGAAATCAGAATCAGTAGGTGATTTCTTCAGACATTTAACGGTGACGGGGATGTCCTCGGTATCCAGGGCGACGAAAGTGATATTGAATGAATTAATCCGGGTTGGGGTTTTGGGCTGAGACAATTTCACGCTCAAGGATCCGGCAAAAGCGGGTTTGGCAAAGAGGAAAGCGAAAGCTAGTAAAGAGAGAATTACTTTATTCATATTTTTTCTTGAGATAACTACCAATGCCGGAGAGCGAGACGCCGGTGATCAGACCCAGAATAGCCAGAAGCAGGATGTTTGTACTGGCGCCGGTGGCGGGAAGCATATCGGTGGAGGCGCCGAGAACGGCTCCCTCGATCTTATTTTCGTGAATAACGTTCACGGAGGGGGTGTCCTGAAGATTTTTGTAGACGTTCACTTCGGTGCCGACGAAGTTGCCGTCGGTGCCGACCGCATAAACCGTGCCGTTATTTCCATCGGCTTTTGCCCAGGCGAGATCTTTGTAAAGACCGGGGTCTTCGCTTTCGTCAATATCTGCGATGTAGGTCATGATGACGGTAGCATCTTTGGGCAACGGTCCCAAGTCCCAGGTGCCGGGAGAGTGGTAGGTGGGTTCATCAATAATCAAAGGTGAGCCATCGATCGTGGCCAACCAACTGCCAGCTCGATATTTGAAGCCTTTGGGGAGCAGATCGGTGACGGAAGCATTAGTGACGTTATTGCCGAGAACGTAAAGGGTGAGGGTGTAGGTGACGCTTCCGCCAGGGTTCTTATCACCGCTAGCGTTATTGGACTTGGTTAGGGTCAGGCTGGGGGCGGCGATATCATCGTTGGTAATGGTGCAGGTCTTGTCATCTCCTACTGCCAAAGTGATCTTGCCATCCGAGGCGCAATCTCCACCGATTGAAGAAGCGTAGTTCGAGTCGGAGGTTTCACTAATCGTATATTGACCGGCGGTGAAACCGTTCTGCTCACCGCTGACGACTGAGGTCTGACCGACGAACAAGGGGAAATCACTGACCTGCTTGGTGCGGCCATCATCGTTCACGACTACCTTGTTTACGGTCAATTTCGCCTGGATATCATCATTAGTGATAGTGCAGGTTACCGTGTCACCGAGTGCAATTTCTCCAGAACAGTTTTCACCCAGGGTTTTGGCGTAATCTAGGTTTTCTGTCTCGTCGACAGAATATTCACCGGCATCGAGTAAGACCTCGGTCCCCTCTTCATTTCCGGGGAATGAATTTGTCTGGACATTTACGCCGTCAACGTTAATGGTAAAGTCGTTGGCTTCCAGCGTGCCACCATTATCGTTAATGACATCTTTTTTGACGATCAATTTGGCATAAACCTGCTTGTTGGTGATATCAACATAGTAGGTTTGGCCGCTCGCAACTGTGACGATACCATCACCGGTATTCCCCTGGTCGTCTGAAATGGAGACGAACTGATAACCCGCAGATGGATTGTCTTCAGTAATGGTGTACGTGCCTGGGGTGAGATTATCGTAAGTAACGGAGGTACTTTCTGAAATTATTTCATGATTTCCATCATTAAGTTTTACTCCAAAGGAGGTATCGTCTGACACGTCCGTATTACCATCTGTACCTAGAACGTTTTTGTGGACGATGATAGTTGCACTTTGGAAATTACCGAAATTTTGATCTGTTAAAACGAGGCCACTTGTAACTACCACTTCGGAATTAGGAGCAGCCGTTTGTTGCCAACCATCCGTTTCTTCGGAAAGCGCATACGTTCCTGCGGTTAGGTCAGTAAATTCATAGTAACCATCTTCATCGGTTTCGACTGAATCGTTGCCTAGATAAATGGTCCAGTATTCAAGTGCTGGTTCGCTCTGGTCCCATACTCCGTCACCGTCCTGGTCATTCCATTTATACCCGCTGACCTTCCCCGGCAGGAAGTTACCAAAGTGGGCTCCTGTTATGTCTTGGCCAGCATTCAATGTACGCTGGCGGCAATGCCCGCCCTGATACAGCTGGCCTGAGGCCGGGTCGGTTTGGGTCCAGCCATCTTGAGGGACCTCACAAATGTAGTAAGAACCTGGCAACAAACTAGTGAATTTGTATTGGCCATCCGCAAGAGAGCCTGAACCGGTGACAACCGAATTTAGCTCCTGCATCTGATTGTCGAAGAGCTTGATCGTCCAGTTATCGAGATATGGTTCCCCGGTATCGAGGGTGCCGTCGCCATTGAGGTCGTTATATTTCCGTCCAGCGATGGAGCCATATTTGGTATTGGTGAAAGTGCAGACGACAGTTTCACCAGGTTGGTCTATGGTGATCGCAACACTTCGATTATTTAAATCCGCGACGGCAGTACCACCGGTGCAGGTTAGGCCGGTAAGCGTCCAACCAGAGACTGTACTTTCAGTAATGGTGTAGGTGTTGCTTCCCAAGTCGGAGAAAACTTTGTTATTGGGAAGAGTGGCATTGGAATCATCGTCCAGTTTGAAAGTAGTGAATTGTGGACTGGTGAAAGTGAAGTCTTGGGCGGCATTAGGCTTGGCATCTTTAATAATTTTGATGGAACCGCGCATCTGATTGCCAAAGTCGACACCGGCGACATTCACACCACTGGTTGCGACTATGTCTGAAGGATTTGTAGATGTTTGCCCCCAACCGGGTTTGAGAACTTCTCTAACGCGGTATGTTCCGGGTCCCAGATTAGAAAAGGAATAATTTCCGGATGAGTCGGTGGGGGTAGAGCTGATCAAAACGTCACTGGTGTTTAGAAGATTGATTGTCCAGTTTTCTAACCCGTTTTCTCCCGTTTCTTTGATCCCATTTCCATTGAGGTCGTTATACTTTTGCCCTGAAACGGAGATGTTGTGGAAGTTGGTAAAATTGTTACTCGTCTTTGTGTCTCCGGGATTAATGGTGAGGTCATAAGAAGTCGCTCCGATTGGTGTCCAGCCATCAACTTGTTTTTCCACAATCGAGTAGGGACCGGTAACTAGATTTGTGAAAGTATAGAAGCCATTTTCATCAGTAGTTGTGAATAGAACTGTGGTGCCGGTAAGATTGATGGTCCAATTAAATATGCCTGATCCGGTGGCGTCGTATTTGTATCCGGAAATGGTGCCGGGGTTTTGTTTGTTGACGATATTGATTGTTCCTCTGCCATTTGATCCGATGGTGACCGCGCCATCCTGACTGACCCAAGTGTAGTTATTGTCTGATAATTCGATTGTGCCATACGGTCCGCCGGGATTTACTTCAAAGATGGCATTATTGCCCTCACCAAATGGTTTTTGAGTGCCATCGACAGTGACGTAGAAAGTGTGATTGTCAGAAACGGGGGAGAGATCGTATTTGACGACGTCTTTGGTGACAGTGATGGTCGCCTTCTTTTGCCAGTTGATTATAGTGATCGTTTTTTCCTCACCAGGATTGAGGTTGACCTGGTAGCCGGTTGTATTCGGGTCAGAATCTTCGGACACAGAAACGATGTCATAGTTGCCATCGAGTCCTTCAGAAACACTGTAAATGCCGGCGTCTAAGGTGAAGGTGGCGTCGTCCCCTTCCCCGAAAGTGCTATCTGTTTGAGAACCGACGGTGACCGAGAAAGAATGGATGTCGTTGATCGCGTTGCCATCCGGATTTAAAACGTCTTTGACCACATGAAGGATACCTGTTGGGGGTAGGGTTGCAACGAAACATTCAGTAGTTTGGTTGGTGTGATTGGTTGGTGAATAAACTGCGCTGGCGTCAGGTGCATATTCGGCACGGAAACAGTAATTACCTGCCTGACCGGGGCTGAAGTTGCTTGAAATAGCCTGCCCATTGTTGATGGTGGTCGCATTGCCCACCTGGACACCGCCGTTTGTACAATCGGGATTGGAGCTTTCCGGGCCACAGACGAAGAAGGTCACATTACCAGTGACTGCCGCCGGGTTTTGCCCTGAGCCCGTTAGGGTGGCTGTATCGGTTACAGGATTATTGATTACAACACCTGATGTATTTACTTGAGTAGCGATAGTGGGAACGGGTGGAACTGCACTGGCAGACAATGCCCTGTCTTGATTTCCACCAGAACCATTAAGGTCAAGGAGGCGCATGTGGTAGGGCGACCCATTAATACTGCTGGCACTGTTTCCCGCCCCCCAGTCAATCTGGGATCCGATGTGTCCGCTCCAAGTTAGTACTGGCGTGGCTGAATTGGCGGTGAATGTAACGGTAATCTGATTTGACTGATCACCGAGTGCGCCAGTGACCGTGTAGCCCGAAACCGCGGTGATAGTGCCGTTAAAAAGAGTAAAAACACCTGCGATCTGTGGAATTGAGCCAATATTGGGATCGGATGGAATATCGAACGTGCTTGGACTTCCGCCGCAACCTGACACACCCGAACAGGGGTCGTTCCCGACTGATTCAGTACGATTGTAGGTTGTTAAGTAGTCAGTGGCGTGCTTGTCATTTTTGGTGACATCCCATTGAATTGTGACACTATTCGTCGAACCAATTCCCAGACTACCGAAGGTCAAGCGATAGGGGACCGAATCGCCTTCTCGAAAATGGGCTTGATTCGCGTTGAGGTCACCGTGTTGCCAAGCACTTCCAGTACATTGGTCGGGTGAACTTACTTTGCCGTTTCCACATTGATCCAGTTCAGCTGAAGGATTTCCAGATGGCGCTGATGTTGGGGAAGCGGTTGGGGTCGGGGTGTCAGTTGGTGTAGGCGTAGGAGTAGCATCTAAGGCCGACACAATTAGTGTTGCTTCGGTGTTTTTTGTGGTATCGCCTACCGCTTGGATATTTATTGTAGATGTTCCGACTGGTGTGCTGCCACTCGTTGTGATGGTTAAAGTTGATGTGCCAGTAATATCCACGGGGTTGAGGCTGAATGATGCAGAAGCACCAGCCGGCAAAACTGACGTCACACTTAATGTAACTGGGAGTGCTCCGTTCCCGTTTTTGGTAAACGAAATATTGTATGCAGCAGAGCTTCCCTGAACGACTGGGTTTGGAGTTTGACTTTCCACAACCACACTAGAAAGGTGTGAGTCATCGGTGAAAGTGGTGGAGGCCATAACAGTGCCGGTAGCATCGCGAACTTCGACGGAGTAGTTCGGGCGGTAGTTGCCATCGAGAGCATAGGCATAAGTAAAACTGCCGGCGACGTCAGTGAAGACAAAATCACTGAAACTAATGGCTGGATCGTCGGTTGAGGAAATAGTGATTGACAATGTCTGGAACAGAGGCAAATTGGAACCACTGACGGTGACGGTGTCGGTAGGAGAATAGTCAAGTTTATCGGTAAAAAGAACGGCGTCGGAGAGGACGGAGACGGTCGGTTCTTCGACGGTTGTCGCTGCTGGCTCGAGAATCCCAGGGGTGGGGGTGGTTTCGGGGGTAACTTCAGATGTAGGAGCGGGAGTTACCGTCTCGGTTGGGGTGACAGCGCTTTGAGTGGCATCTTGTGCGTAAATTAAGGCTGGCGAGAAACTCTGAAACAGCAAGGAAAAAGAGAGAAAAAAGGAAATGAGACGATGGAGGCGCTTAGTGATAATCATCCGCGACTCGTAGTATATAGGTCAGAGTACGTAATTACAATATCTTCCTGTTACTGACGTGCCCAGATGACGAAGGTAAAGACTTTATCTCCGCCGCCGAAGTCCCGTTCGAAGACAGCCACTTGATTGTTGCCTTTGACAAGTTTGCCCCATTCCTTGGGACTGTCGACATCGGCCTGGGCAATTTCTCTGGCAAAACTGCGGTTTATTGTTTGGCTCAGAGTACTGGTGCTGTCCAGATGGGCATAAATAGTTTCTAGTTGCGCATAGTCATGAGCATTGGGGTGCTGGTTGTCGATCGGGTTGTTGGTGTAGTCCATGCAGGTACCGAGATTAGCATTGTCAAAAGTCTCATCCTGGTGGTCTAGTCCCAGGGTGTGACCTACCTCCTGACACATAACCAGATTCCTCCACTCGGGTTTGTTGTAACTGGCCTTATTGAAATATGTATCGTTCATCTTGGTGACGCCCTGGGTGATGTGGAGACCAGAGGCCCAGATTTGAGCGACGCCCAGCCAGCCGTTGTTACCGTATTTTGAGTTACAAACTTCGACCCGACCACTGGTGGGACGACAGTTTTTGCTGCCACCGCCGGGGACAATATCGGTATCAAGAACAGTCGAGACACTCCAATCTGATGAGGTTGTTCCTAAATAAGAGTCCCAGGCGGCACTGACATTGTCACCTAGTTTCAGTGTAAAGGGGTTAGAAGTCCTGGCCCAGTGATAGCCACCCCAGGAATGATCGGCAGACGCAAGAGATCTTGAACTGAGGAATATAACAAAGGCAAATACGAGAATGAGAAGTTTTTTTATCATTAGTTACTTATACCATATTTGTTTATATTCTATTTTGGGGTCGTGATGTTTGGCGGGGCGGAGTAGACCGGCAGGACTGGTGGCTTTTGGCCGTTCACTTTTAGTTTCAGGGCAAGGGCTAGGGCGTTGGCGATCGTGACACCCACACGGCTGCCGGTAAAGGAGCCGGGACCGGGATTGACTTCGATCTCGGTTAAATCGTCGAGCGTCTTTCCTTTCTGTGACAAAGATTCATGAAGAAAAAACAGAATATCCTGCTCCTGAGGAGTGGCGTACTCGGTGGTGAATTCCTCACCGTCCAGCCGGACGATCACCTTGCGGTTGTTGGTGGAATCGAGATAAAGTTTCATATCAGCTTCACGGTGATCTCACGGGAATCGACCCCAAGATTTTTAAAATTTATTTCATACCTACTCTTGGGCAGATAGGTTTCGAGTCTCTCCGGCCACTCAACCACGATCAAGTTCGATTTATCGGACCAAAGTTCATCAACATCGAAAGCCCTGATCTCCCAGTAGTTTTTCAGACGGTAAAGGTCAACGTGATAGAAAGTTTTTATCAATGATTCCGGTGGTGTCACCGAGTATTGATGGACGATCACATAGGTGGGTGAGGTCATGCGGTCGAGACCGTAGTACTCCCCCAGCCCTTGGGTAAAAGTAGTTTTCCCAGCGGCCAATTCGCCGTGGAGACAGAGAGTAATACCCTCTTTTAATTCTTTGGCAAATTTTTTTGCCAGATCTTTTGTTTCTTCGGCAGAGCCGGTGACATATGTTCCCTCCATAGTTTTATTTTATACGGTCAAGTCTAGTCAGTCTTCTAAGACGCCAAAAAGCGAGGGAGAGTAAGCCGATAGCTGTAGTGGCAACGCCAAAGAAAGTCGTAGTGCCAATGGGGTTGGGCTGATTCTCACCAACTTTCAGTGTCGGTGATGGTTCGTCGGTTTGAATCGCTGAGGGCGAGGCGGAATCACTATTACCGGGGACTTCGATACCGAGAAGACTGTTTAGTGTCGAGGAGGGTGACCCCGAATGAGATTCGGGACTCAGCACCGCTGTGTTTCGAGGTGTTGGACTTAGAATTTTGGTTGGAGATCCAGTGACCGTTTTGGAGGTAGTGGGAACCGGAGTTGGGGAGGGCGTTGGTGAGGCAGTT
>CAYQLI010000033.1:0-1125 GCA_964418355.1 uncultured Pseudomonadales bacterium
GCACGCATTAATCCTTACAAAAGTGGTTTGGAGATGAGCACGATTTCTCTGACCGCTGCCGGTTTGGGTTATCTGGTCGGGAAGCTGGCCTCGGTATATTTAACGAAGCTATGATCAAAAAATTTCTTGTTTATTCGATTATCTTTCTTGCCGCCGTTTTGTTCCTGGTCTATTACAACTACCAGAAACAGCAGACCAATCTGAGACAGGCTAGACAGACTCAATTCTCGATCGAATTTGAAAAGTTCCCCGACACCCTCAAGGTTGATCAGCCGGGGGAGTTCTCCTGGAGAGTTTCAGCTCCCGAGTCCTTCTCGACTATCAGTACTGGTATTTACTGGAATTATGAGAGCTCGCCCTCAGCTCTCATGAAGCTTGATTCTCCCAAGGCAGTTGGCTATCCAAACTTTACCGAGGATTATGCGGCCGGCCTCTTCAAGCTCCCCGATTCCTTCAATCTGAACTTGAAATTTCCCAAGGCTGGTATCGTCTACTTTCGAGCTTATGCCCAGATAGACAATGACTATCTCTGGACACCTGAGAAGCAAATCAAAGTTTCTGCCAAATGAAAAAAAGCTCTTTTTCACTCACTTTTTTTCTAATCTTGACGATCCTGACCGTTTTGGTGACAATACTCCTCGGTAGGAGCTTGATTTTCCGTTAGCAATCAGCTACCATATCTGCTAAATAGCTTTGAATTAAACCATGGCAATCGTACTAACCCCACCCAAAAAACCGGAAGGCAACATCCGCATCCTTCCCCTCATCACTCTCAAAGAGGGCGTTATTTTTCCTGATACCGAAGCGATCCTAACTTTTGGCCGCCCTGCCTCGATAAACGGCGTCAACGAAGCCGTCCAGAACAACTCCGAAGTTTGTTTCGTCGCTCAGAAAAGCAGCAAGATCAGCGAACCAAAACCGGAAAATCTCTATTCTGTCGGCACCATCTGTCAGGTGGTGAAGACCCTACCGGTGAACGACGAACTTCACGCTATCGTCAAAGGTATTAGCCGGGTCAAAATCCATTCCATTGACCTGCAGGGCGGCAAGCTCTTGGCGGCCGTCTCCCTCTTTCCCGATGTCGTTGAAACCAGTCAGGAAGTAACTGCTCTGGTGAATCACGTG
>CAYQLI010000033.1:1135-6481 GCA_964418355.1 uncultured Pseudomonadales bacterium
ATCAAAGAAGCGGTCAACCTTGGTAAAAATAATATCGAGGTTCCCACTTTCATGAAGATCATCTCCACGGCGAGCCCCGTCGAGATCAGTCATCAGATCACCTCAGTCTTGAATATAAAGAATAGTGATAAACAACACCTACTCGAAGAAACCAATCTAAAAGCCAGATTGATCAGGATCGGCGACTTCCTCGCTGAAGAAGTGAAGATCCTCCAGATCGAAAAGAAGATCTCCGACAAAACTCAGAAGAAATTCGACAAGAATATGAAAGAGGCCGTCCTTCGCGAGAGGATGCGCACGATCCAAAAAGAACTCGGTGAACTTGAGGAAGACAATGAGGTCAAGGAACTCCGCGAGAAGATCAAAGCCGCTAAACTTCCCGACAACGTTGCCGAAAAAACAAACAAAGAACTCGAGCGTCTCGCCAAACTATCAATCCATAACCCGGAGACAAGTTATATCAGGAGCTGGATCGAGACCATAGCCGAACTGCCCTGGTCGAAGGTTTCAGCCAGCAACCTTTCCCTCACCCACGCCGAAAAGATCCTGAATCAGGATCACTATGGCTTGGAAAAAGTCAAAGAAAGAATTCTCGAGTACATCGCCGTCCTGAAACTAAAAGCCCTCCAGAAAAAAGCTGAAGAAAAATCTATCCCCACCATTCTCTGTTTCGTCGGCCCCCCGGGGGTCGGAAAGACCTCGGTCGGCAAATCCATCGCCAAGGCCTTGGGCCGAAGATTTGTCAAAATGTCTCTCGGCGGCATGCGCGACGAGGCTGAGATCAGGGGACACCGCCGCACTTACGTTGGCGCCATGCCCGGTCGAATCATTCAATTGATCAAAGACGCCGGTACTAACAACCCCGTTTTCATGTTGGATGAGATTGACAAGGTCGGCAGCGATTTCAGGGGCGACCCCAGCTCGGCTCTTTTGGAAGTTCTCGATCCGGAACAGAACGCCTTTTTCCAGGATTACTACCTCGACCTTCCCTTCGATCTTTCTCATGTCGTTTTTATCACTACCGCCAACGTCCTGGACACAATTCCGCCCGCCCTCCGCGACCGACTCGAGATCATTGAGTTCTCCGGCTATACCGAAGACGAAAAACTAAACATCGGCGAAAGGTATCTTATCGCCAAAGAATTAATTAACAACGCTCTTAGTAAAGATGATGTTGCCATTCCCACCAAAACCCTCAAGGCGATCATCAAGTATTACACCCGCGAAGCCGGTGTCAGAAACCTGGACCGCTTGATCGCTACCGTGATGCGTAAGGCCGCTATCAAGAAAGCCAAAGACAAGCACTTCAAGAAGGCCACCTTCTCCGATAAGCAGCTCACCGATATTCTTGGACCGAAGCGCTTTACTCATAGCCTTGCTGAGAAATCAGACCAGATTGGTGTTGCTACCGGTCTGGCTTATACCCAGGTGGGAGGCGACATCCTCTTCATCGAAGTGGCGACTATGCCGGGCAAGGGGAATATCACCCTGACTGGCCAGCTCGGGAGTGTTATGAAAGAGTCCGCCAAAGCCGCTCTTTCATACGTAAAATCTCACGCGAAAGAACTCGGGCTCGATTACAAAAAGATCAATCATTCCGATATTCACATCCACGTCCCCGAGGGTGCCGTTCCCAAAGATGGTCCTTCCGCTGGTCTCGCTATCACTACCGCCATTATTTCTGCCTTCAGCGGCAAACCCTTCCGCAAGGAATTGGCCATGACCGGTGAAGTCACTCTTCGCGGTCGCGCCTTGGAGATCGGGGGCGTCAAGGAAAAAGTGATCGCCGCTCACCGCGCCGGGATCAAGGAAGTCATCCTGCCAAAGGATAACGAAAAGAGTTTGATTGATGTCCCCAAAAACGTCCAGAAAGATCTGAAATTCCACTTCGTCGAAAGTATGGACGACGTCGTCAAGATCGTCTTCGCAAAATAAGAGAGAGACCGACTAATATCGCCACAACTGACATGATGCTAGCGGCCGGAGCTCCAGCGATTTTCCAAATAATACCTTCTGGTCGTAGTGGTTCGAGTAAGAAACGGATTACTCCATAACCGAGAAGGTAAGTGCCGGCAATCTTTCCCGGTCGGGCATTCTTCTTTGCCAACCAAACCAACAAGACAAAAAGAACTAGATCGAGAGCGCTTTCATAAAAGAAAAGGGGTTCGCCATTTTTCCCCAGGAGTTCGTTGTTGAAATAATTTCCCCATCTGCCGATAGCCTGGCCGAGCGGGACTCCGAAAAAGATTATATCCATTAGCCCTCGCAAGATTTTTGAGTGATTCAGTTTTAGAAAAAGTATCGCCCCGACGACACCGCCGGCGACCGCCCCCCAAATTCCCAAACCTCCGTTCCAAAGATAGAGAATGCTTTGCGGGTCGAGACTATAGATCTCATTCCATTTATCAATGACGTGATAAACCCTTGCTCCGATAATGCCGCCGATGACCACCCACCAGAAAAGCCGCTCTACTATTTTCTTGTCCTCGCCCCTTTTGGCCGCGAGCCAAGAAGAGCTCTGAAATGCCGCCAAAATCGCGAGCCCCAATATCAAACCATAAAGATGAAAATCAATTCCAAATATTTGTATCTGAGACACCATGTAGTCGTACTACTGCCTAATAAGCCTGCGCGAAAATCCACCTATGACTTGCTGGTTTTCCGCACCGAACACATTGCCCGCTTTCTTCTAGCACGCTTCCTTTCTCATCAATAAATGGCAGACACCTTGTCGAAGCTTTAGTTTCTTCCTTGATTATTTTTTCGCAATCCCGATCTTCACACCAGAATGCTTTTAGGAAACCCCGTTTGGTCGACATTGTATCTTTAAAATCATCATAACTTTCTATCTCACTCATGAGAGAATCACGATTTTCAAGTGCCTTTTCAAACATATTCATTTGGATTTTTTCAAGTAGAACCAGTACCTTCTCGGAAACCGCGTCAAAGGGCAACTTCACCTCACTACGGTTGTATCGAATCTTGCAGGAAACCGATCCGCTACTAATTTCTTTTTCTCCCACGATTAACGACAAAGGAATACCTTGAATTTCTGATTCGTTGAGTCTAAATCCGAGAGTATGCTCAGAGTCAAAAATAATCTTTGCTCTAATCCCAGATTTTTTTAGATCACCAAGTAATTCATTCGCTATTTTTATGACTTCGCCCTTGTCCTCAGTAGGGACAATTGCTACTTGGTATGGAGCGATTTTTGGCGGTAAAACCAGCCCTTCGTCATCGCCATGAACCATGATCAAGGCTCCGATAGTTCTAGTAGATAGACCGTAACTTGTTTGCCACACATAATCAGCCTTTCCTTCTTTATTTTGGAAAGAGATATCAAATGCATCCTTTTTTGAAAAGTTTTGTCCCAAGTCATGACTTGTACCTGCCTGCAATGCTTTACCATCCGGCATCATTGCCTCAATCGTAGTCGTCAAATCGGCCCCGGCAAATTTTTCCGATTCACTTTTTCTCCCTCTAATAACTGGAATGGCGAGGTAGTCCTCAGCAATCTTTCTATATGCCTCCAGTCCATCTAACATCATTTTTGCGGCCTCACCATGGGTGGCGTGCGCGGTATGGGCCTCCTGCCACAAAAATTCGGTGGTTCTCAAAAAGAAATATGTTCTTTTTTCCCAACGGACGACATTGTTCCATTGGTTTAGACACAAGGGTAAATCCCGATGCGATTGGATCCATTTGCTATACATCGAATACATAATCGTTTCAGAAGTCGGCCTCACTGCCAGTTTTTCTTCTAGTTCTTCTCCTCCGCCATGTGTCACTATCGCCAATTCCGGCGCGAATCCTTCTACGTGTTCGGCCTCTTTGTTCAATAGTGATAAAGGGATAAATAGAGGGAAATACGCATTCTCAACACCGAGCTCCTTCAACATCGGATCAAGATTTTTCTGGATGTTCTCCCAAATTCCATATCCATTTGGTCTCATGACCATACATCCCTTAACCGGAGAATAGTCAGCCAGCTTTGAAAGTTGGATTACGTCCGTATACCATCGGCTCATGTCCTGTGATTTTGGTGTCAGTTGATTTTTTGCCATATATTCCTTGTAACTAGTATAACCTTCCTCCGATGGGAACATCCATATCGGGAATTATTAATATACATTCTCGGTTTTCATCAGGAACGCCCAAAGTTAATACCTCAGAAATAAAAGGACCGATCTGTCTTGGTGGAAAGTTGACGACCCCCAATATCTTTTTTCCTAATAAGTTTTCCTTAGAATAATTTTTCACCAGTTGGGCCGATGAAAGTTTGATTCCAATCTCCGGCCCAAAATCAATCGTCAGTTTATATGCTGGTTTTTTCGCTTCAGGGAAATCGGCAACGCCAACAATGATTCCTACCCGAATGTCCAGTTTTTCAAAATCGTCATGAGTCGTCATCATAAAGATATCATTATTCACTTAATAGTTTCACACTCGCGATGGCTACCGCCAACCCAAGGAGAAAAGCGAACAACTGGCGCCTTGTTTCTTTTTTGCCCGTCGTAGTGTGCAATTCCGGAACGAGGTCGGCCAAAGCAATATAAAGGAACATTCCGGCAGTAAAGCCAATAATATAGAGAGCCCCTCCATTCAAAGCATCACCCACGAAATATACCAATAGAGCTCCGGCAAGGGTCGCGAAGCTTGATAACAGATTCAGCAAGATCGTCTTTCTTCGGCTAAAACCCGCCTTAATATATAGACTGAAGTCAGCAATTTCCTGTGGCAGTTCGTGAATACCGACAGCGAAAGCGGTGGCAATCCCCGTCCCTTGTCCCAACAGGAACGAGGCGCCAATGGCTACCCCATCAATAAGATTGTGAAACGTATCACCTAACCAAAGTCCAAACATTGCTGGCCCCTTGCCATGAGGTTCATGATGGTGGTGGAACCAAACACTCGTCCTCTCCAAAAAAAACAAAAACAAAATTCCGACAAGGATGAGGAGTGAAACCAACTCAACATTTTCAGCCCGAAAACTTTCGGGCAGTAGGTCAAGGACTGATATGGCGATCAAAACTCCGGCGGCGAAACTGGTCAGCTCCAGAACATAGTTCGTCAGGCGTCGCCAATACAACAAAGTTATTCCTCCGGCAAGAGAAAGAACCCCGCCGATGAGGGAGAAAAAAATAATGTTGGCCAGAAGATTCATATGTATGATTTTACATCTTAATAAAATCCTAATCCATCTGGTTGTAGGATTTGGCTATGTCAACCAAGGTGCTCATCTTTATTGTTTTTGGTTTTATTGCTGTGACCATCGGACTGGCCTTTGTTTTCTCCTCCGGAAAAAATCCATCACTTGCAGCCGCATCATTCTCAGCACAGGATGAC
>CAYQLI010000033.1:6509-7530 GCA_964418355.1 uncultured Pseudomonadales bacterium
TCCGAAGGCAGAGACGACGCAAACCTTTTTTGATCTGGGAGAAATCAAAGTCTCCGATGTTAAACAAGAGGACTTCTCTCTGAAAAATATTGGCAACAAACCTCTACAAATTCTCAATATCAACTCAAGTTGTAATTGCACCTTCGGGCAGGTTATTTACAAGGATTTAATCACCAAGGAATACGGGATGCACGCGCAAAGTGGCTACGTGACCGAAGTCGCTCCGGGAGACACGGCCACCGTGAGAGTGATTTACAAACCATCCCTTATGCCTGTCTACGGCTTAGTTGAACGGGAAGTTTATATCACCACGAACGACCCAGATAGACAGAAGTGAAATAATATGGACTCTACTTTCTTATTCGGAATCTCTCTCACGGCATCCTTTTTAGCCGGGGTATTGGCTTTATTTGCCCCCTGTTGCATTACCTTCCTTTTCCCGTCTTATCTCGGAACGATCTTCAAGGAAAACAAACGGGTAATGTACTACACCCTGGTTTTTGCCCTGGGGTTAGCCTTTGTTCTCGTACCAATCGCCCTTGGCATCCGTTTTGCCATCTTTTTCCTTGACGCCTATCATCTCCAAATCTATTACCTCGGTGCCTTGATCATGATCCTCATGGGTATCATGACCCTAAAGCCGATCTTTCATCTCCCGCAAATTTTCCATGTTTCCGGAATCAAAAACAACAAGATCAGCACGGTGAGCGTCTTTGGTTTGGGACTGATGTCCGGCCTGACTTCCGCCTGCTGTGCCCCGGTCTTATTCGCGGCCGTAACTCTGACTTCACTTTCACCGACACTCCTTCAGGCCCTCATAGTGTCCTTTGCTTATGTCGTCGGTATTGTCATGCCCTTGTTTGTGATGTCCATGTTTTATGAAAAAGCCACTGCGAGAATTGCCGGAAAAAACAGGCAGAAAATTTACAACGTCCTGAGGTACGTTGGTTCCGGGATCTTTTTCCTCACCGGAATTCTGATCGCGATATTTAACTTTCAGGGCAAACTTGAGATGGATCAA
>CAYQLI010000033.1:7540-9981 GCA_964418355.1 uncultured Pseudomonadales bacterium
AAGCCGCATCCTATGGCCAGAAAATCCGTTTGCTCGTTTTTGAGATCGCCAAGTATTTTCAAAACCCTCTTCTGGATCTGCTAGTCTTCATGCTAGTGTTATTTATTTTTTTCAAACTCTTAATGTACAAAGGCCATGCCGAAAAATAATCTCTTACCAATCTTTCTAATCAGCTTACTGGTCAACGCGGTCTTGATCGCCATGTTTCTCTCTGCACAAATTATTAAATTGAGAGCAAGCAAGGCCGCTGTAGTTGCCACCCAAGCGACGACGACAAGTAAGGATAATTTGTTTGATGAAATTAACCCGAGCGCTGGTTACGAAATCGACGCCAAATATGGAAACCTGGGCCCCGAAATGGTCGCCTTTGGAGTTATTGACTCAAAAAAATTTATTGAGATTTATGAAAAATCGAATCAATCGCTTACCCCAGAGCAAAAAGACATTTTATTAAAAGGATCTGATACGAAAATAAAAATAACCAGAGACAATTCATATTTCTTGCTCAATTTTTTCTGGGCTGTTGGGCTTGCCAACAAATCGAAAATCTTGGATGAAGGGGACATGGTGAAATATAGCGGAAAACAGGGAGCCGGCAGCTTCGCTTCGACTGGCGGTTGGACTCTGGCCAAAGGGAACACCATGAATTACTACTCAAAGTCATCCCTAATTCCCCTGACCAAAGATCAAGAGCTTTTGGTCGAATCGGTCGCCTCAAATATTTTCCGGCCATGCTGTAATAATTCCACTGCCTTTCCGGACTGTAATCATGGCATGGCCCTTCTTGGTGTTTTACAACTGATGGCGAGCAGTGGGGCGACTGAAGATCAAATGTACAAAGCGGGGAAATACTTCAACGCTTTCTGGTTTCCGGGAAATTATTATGACTTAGCCCTGTACTTCAAGAACAAGGAGGGAAAATCTTTCCAAGACATTGATCCGAAAACTTTGTTAGGTAAAGATTTCTCATCCGCCTCTGGCTGGCAAGGTGCCAAGCAGTGGTTGGCAGAAAAAGGTCTTATCCAGCAACCGCCAAAACAAGCCGGCGGTTGCGGTGTTTAATGAAATCTTCATGATTTCCTAATATAATAAGGCCCGTGAGAATCTTAATCATCGAAGATGAGCACCGGCTCTCGAATATCATCAAAAAAGGACTAACGGACGACGGCTTCGCCGTGGACCAGGCTTTTGATGGCGAGGAAGGCCTGTATTTGGCCGAAACCGAACAGTACGATCTGATCGTCCTCGACATTATGCTGCCAAAACTTGATGGCTTGCAACTCTGTCGGGAACTCAGGCAAAAAAAAATCAAAACCCCAGTCCTGATGGTCACGGCAAAGTCTACTACCGAGGATAAAGTGGCGGGTCTGGATAGTGGGGCGGACGACTATATGACCAAACCATTTTCATTTATTGAGTTCCGGTCGCGTATCCATGCCCTAATTAGAAGAAGTCATCAGGAAATATCCCCGGTCTTAAAAGTTGACGACCTGGAGGTTGATCCCCTAAAACACTCAGTCAAACGCGACGGGAAAGCCATCAACTTAACCCCGAAAGAGTTCGCCGTCTTGGAGTTTCTCATGAGACACAAAGGAGAAGTTATCAGTCGTACCATGATCGTCGAACATGTTTGGGATTATAACTTTGATGGCATGAGCAATGTCGTTGATGTTTTCGTGGTTTCGCTTCGGAAAAAAATAGACGGTGGATATAAGAAAAAACTAATCCAAACAGTCCATGGAGTGGGTTACAAAGTCGATTTTTAACTTATGAATACCAAAAGCATCCGTTTTCGAATTTTACTTTGGTACAGTCTCACCCTATTTTTGGCGACTACCTTTATTTTCGGCAGTTTTTATTTGGTGACTCGACAGATTCTTTTCCAGCAGGTTGATAAAGAGCTTACGGTCCATGTCACCAAGCTTTCCGAAATCGCGACACGCCAGGGGGCCAGCACACCCGGAGCAATGTTCAAACAACAACTTTATAACGAGTTTTCAAATATCCCCGGAATGGTAGTTGTTCTCCTCGATCACAATGGCAGCGTCCTTCGAAGTTCTCTCAGTCCTGACACCCCTTATGTTTCATACAACTTCCTGTTTGAACAAGCCAAAAGCAGCCCGGGGATTGTTTTTCTAAATCAGAATGTCAGCAATATCCCCATGAGATTTGCTGCTGAGCCGATCAAAAGCGGGGATGACCTCTTGGGGGTAATGTTGGTGGCCCATCCTATCGAGGCGATCCAAAAATCCCTCAATTCTCTTTTGGCCACCCTTGTCGCCGTTCTTGCTATTCTAATATTTCCTGCCATTCTCGGTGGTCATCTAATTGCCGGCAAGATTATGCGCCCCATCTCGATGGTCAGCGACAAGATGGCCGAAATCTCCTCCGAACATCTGGATGAAAGAGTAAATAATCCCAAAAGTGGCGACGAGGTAGAA
>CAYQLI010000034.1:0-3261 GCA_964418355.1 uncultured Pseudomonadales bacterium
ACGGTATTCGTCTTGCGCTAAGGGAACAAATACACGAGCGGCCGCCTCGATCCTGTGCATCTGGGCTATGCTCATGCCGACTCCCTCGCCGACCCCTCCATCAACCACCAAATCCGCGTTCGCGAAAACTTCACCCGGCCCAACTTGTTGGACTGCATGACCGGTTTCCGGACCAGCGAGAGGCACAACAACACCATTGGCAAATACACCCCTCCTGATCTCGTTTACAGCTCCTCCTAAATCACTTCGATCAATCCGCAAAGGTACAACAAAAGTACTATTAGACAAAGTCTGAGCCTCGCGAAGCAGACCAGCTAAGACAGGATCCTCGGTAGGTGCTCTAAATTCACTTCCTTCATTCTCCGAACGAGGAGTGACGATTTTTTCGATTCTCTCTATTCCCATAGTTGTTGAATCAGGCATTAATTACCAATATACATGATTCTCTAGCGGAAAAGTCAAGAAGTCAAGTTATGGGGTATCTAACCAATTCTGTTTCTCTGCAGATACCAATCCAAGTAGATTATCAGATATAGAAACATTGCCATCTGACAGCTTTTATCGGTATATAGTTCGCTATTTGTATTATTGACATACTTTTTAAGAAATTCGGCATCGATCAGACCGAACTGTTCCAAGATGGAGTGGTCTAGGACTTTATGCACAAATCCACTTTGGTTAATGAATAATTGCACAAACGGTTCCCCGGCATTAGAGGTCGCAGTATAGTTTTCCGGCATTATCGATTTGAAAAACGGCATCATTAGCTCTTTTACCTGAAAAGATTGTTGTCCGCCAACAAGAGGCGCTTTTCTCGCCAAAGAAAGCAGTCTTGTATCACTAAAAACATGTAGTCTATTAATTCCCTTGTTTTTATACGCCTCAACCACAGGTAAGTAACAGCTGGCGCTTTTTGACGGGATTATCAGCGGATAATACCCCCTTTTCTTAAATCTTGTCTGATCCAAAAAAATATCTTTTGCGCCCTGGACAAAAAGTTCTTGCTTTCTTCTCCTTCGGTATGAGGAAATTGAATTAAAATAACTACTTTGAATGGGAAACCTAGAAAGTATTTCCATTTGTTTCATGTCGTACGCCTCATCACCAAACTCGCCCGTAAACAACAACCTAATATTATTCTTATTTAAAAAATTTAAATATGAGCTATGGTGTACATAAACAAATGGTTGTACTGACAAATCACTCAACCAAGTTTCATCTGGGTTTATCTTATGGCGAGTCTGTTCCGTGTAATCAAATGTTTCTAGCGGGAAATTATGCTTCTTCGCGAATCGCTCGACCACGTTCAAATCATTTTCATCCCCCATGATCGAAGAATAGTCTGAAAAACCTTTAAAACCCCCCTTTCCCGAAACTCGCGAAAGACAGTACGCTATCAACGCGCAGTCAAAACCAGACGACACATCACAACCAATTTTCATTCCAACCGGTATCTGACTTGATCTTTCCCCTACCAGCTGTATCAACAGACCTAACCAATCTTTAGAAAAACTCTCCATTGATTGATACTCAGGACCATCGTCTCTGTTAAAGAAATAATCCAGATCAATTAACGTCTCAACTCGCAATCCCCGCAGATCGTTTAGATTAACACGAAACTGGCATCCACCAGGCAATGTTTTAATTTGCTTAATTAAGGTGTCCTCCGTATTGTGCCATTCCCACAGTAGATAAGACAGAACGGCGTCGGTATTCACTTTCAAACTTTTGCTCTTACCAACCTCGTCTTTTAATCTTCCAAAGGAAGAAGAAATGATCAGCTTTTTATCTAATATCGTAAAGAAACACGAAAAACTTAAAAACTGATCTACTGCCATTACCAGTTCGCCGGATACTAAATCAAGAAAAAATAACAGAAAGAGACTGTTGCTGTTTGTTAGCTTCTTAAAGCCGTTCCTCTCCACTTCTTCAAAAATTTCTTTCTCATTTACCAAACCGTCAAAGTTGGAAAAATATCCCAGCAGCAGCTTGCTCCTTTTTCTTTGATAGACTTTTTTCGGCAACCCCATCTCCGGAAATAAATTGTTCCAGCCAACTTGATTCAGACTATCAACCCCCAATTCAAAGAAAAACTGATTATTCCTGTCCATAAATTATTTTTTTATTTAAAAATTCATTCAGGATCGTTTTCAGATCTTCTCCGCCCACAACCTCTTTTAGTTGATCCTTCAAAATCTCATCAGTCGCCACATCCGTCTCTTCAATTAACTTTAATATCTGATACTCATGGGGTTTTATCAAAAACAAGTCATCAGACGTCCAATCATAAGCTACCGTTACATAGCCGTTTAGTACATCTGAATCTAAAAATATTACTGCCTCCTGATTTATTAAATATTGCATTTTTATTTATGTGCCTGGCTAGGTATTAACTAACCAGGCACACTAAACCATCAGTGACCATAATACCCACTTTTATCTCCAGCGCCGTTTTTGGCCGCCATTCTACTAAATTTCCCCAATTTTTCCGCCACCCTCAAGTTCTCTCCCTTTTTCTCAACTGCCACTACTTCGACCTGAACCATCTTTGTTTCAATTTTCAAAGCCATTTATCTCACCTCCTTTCGATTTTTCTTTACCAATATACTCGATTCTCTGACCAAGAAGTCAAGCTATAGGCCAGCGGCAGGAGCTAAGCGTTCTTTGTGGCACCAACTTACCGTCTCTATCGTTGGTCATAAAGTGATACCATGGTCTCCATAATCTCCTTTCGGAGCAATGGACTGATGCTTCTCGGGGTAATCAAATCGACTTTTTTCTTCAATTTGTCTTCGAGGTCCATTTTGATTCCACCTAGATCAAAAAGGCTGTATTTTTCTCCCTTTTTGAATTCGACCAATAGGTCAATATCACTATCTGGCCTCGAAGTTTTTTTTGCTTGAGAACCAAAAAGACCAGCAAAAACCACTCCTCTGCTTTTCAATGTTTTTTCGATGGTTTCGCGCATGGTTTGATCGGACATAACTGTAGTATACCAATTCAAAGGGCAAAACGATTCTTCAGCGGAAAAGTCAAGAAGTCAATCAAAATGATATATTGGATTTATGATCACCGACGCGGACATAAAAAAGCTCTCCAAAGTCTTTGCCACCAAGGAAGATCTCAACGGGTTTGTCACAAAAGAAGATCTCAAGGGACTTGCTACGAAGGAAGATATTCAAGAACTAAAAACACGTCTTGACACCCTTGAGGATAATGTCACGGGCGAGCGGACACATTTGGCTTATCCGGCGCTGCACC
>CAYQLI010000034.1:3281-9890 GCA_964418355.1 uncultured Pseudomonadales bacterium
GGTTTCCTAGAGCCTGCGCGCCAGAGACTGGAAACCGTAGTAGGTCGGCAGGTGGACCGAGCCATCGTTGCTCATCAGTTCAAATCCCTCCTCCCCATCTATCAAGGTATGGACGTAAAACCTCTCTATCTTCTGGCGAAACGCTTCCTGTGCCATTTCCAGGGTGATCCATTTGGACCAGCCGGGATAAGTGACTCCACCCTCGGTCACCCATAGAGCCGGTTTCTTCACCCCCACCCGAGCAAAGGCGTTTCGAACAATCGGCATTTTGTAAACCAGATCCTCTACGCTTTGGTAGGTATGGACGCCGAATTTCAAAAAAGGGTTATTAAAATTTACGCCCGCATCGCGTAGGGTCTCCAGATAACGCCTCTGGTTCTTGATATCCTGGACCGCTGACACCACCGCAATGGTATTGCCGCCCTGTGACCAACTCTGTTCCCAGATCGTCCCCAAGGCGGTCATCACAAAATGGGCAAACGTCGAAAGGTCATGGTCTTTCCAAAATTCAACATAGATATTGTCCGGCTCATTTCCCAGATTGAACGCGGTCATCGGATGATTCACCAGAACACTACTGACTTTGTCGCGGATATAACCATCTTCCCTCGGCCAAGTCGGGGCAAAAACAAGTAGCGGCGAAAGGCCCTGCGCCTCGGCTGCCGAAAGAGCGTTCTCAACCACACTCCCCCTCACCCCAATGTCTTCAATATAACCATAAATGCGCACGCCGCCTGCGCCGGAAGGGGCCACGTGTTCCATTAGATGCGGGGAATCCAACCGCATCCCGATCCTCTCGCTTGTAACTACTTCAGGAAAGGGATAGCCTTCGGTCACCTGAACCGTTTTCATCGGCACCCGCCTCAGTCCTCTTCTATCTTTAATTAAATATTGAAAATATTTATCCCCCGAGAGGATCTCTACCGGTTCGCCGTAACTATCACCACCAATTTTTGTCAAAAAACCACGCGCCAATGGCTCACGTCCCTGCTCCAAAAAGGCCAAAAGCTCCGGGTCCAATGCCAACCCTGCTGCCGCCGCACCAGATAACTTCAAAAAATCTCGCCGGCTCAGCTTTCGTGACATTGATACATTATATAGATTGTTCTGATCTATATTTTTAGCTTTTTCAGGATGATCTTAAACCAAGGTGAGTAGACTCTCGCATTCCTTTTGATGTCTTTCGCAAGCTCCGCCAACTCGATCCATTGATATCCGGCGGCCTCTTTCACATCAGCTCTGATCGGTCCTTCGTATTTACCGACAAAGACATGATCAAGTTCGTGTTCACCCCAGGTTTTATCGTATTCCGCTTTATAAATAAATGAAAAAACTTCCTTCAGCGGAGTGACTATGCCCATTTCCTCCCTTAGCCTTCTGATCGCTGATTGTCTGTAGGTTTCGCCGGGTCTGACGTTGGTACAAACTGTGTTTGTCCAAAAAAGAGGCCAGGTCTTTTTGTATTTTGATCTCTTCTGAAGCAGCATCATTTTCTTCCCCTTGTCAAAAATCACCACCGAAACGGCACGGTGGAGAGGCACCGGATTTTTGTGTGCCTTAAACTTCTCTCTGAAGCCGATCTCTTTATCATTTCGATCGATCAAAACCACATTATCTTTATTCATTAGGGTATTATGGCAAACTTTTTCAAATTTAGCCAACCTCGTTCCAATTTTTATTTCAGCGGATTGTCAGAAAATTTTTTTATCAAATTTTCAATTAAATCATGACTAGAATTCACCAAAATAGCCATCGGAGGAATATTGTTCCCAAAACTGTGATAATCGATAATAGATTGCAATATCGGCAACACATCATTGAAATTAGTCGTGTCCAACCAATAATCAAATTCTTTTATTCTTTTAATGTATTGAGAACTATCTAACATACGCGTAGACAACTCCTTTCTTGTAAGTTCTGCCCCGGTTCCTTTTGCCCGACTGATGATTCTCTCCATAGAAATAACCGGTGAGTTGGGAGAAAAATATATTGAAACTATATTGGCATTGTCCCCCATGACTGCCCGCCATTCTTCACGAGTGTTGAGACTATCGACAATTACATTTTGTGACTCAAGCATGCGACGCATCTTATGAATACCCGGGTAAAAAAACCCGTAAATATTGTTATAAAGCTTAGCTCGCAATGCGATTTGACCGGGTATTTTATCCAACATATTAATCGGCACGGAAAAGTATTGTTCACCGTGTTTTTCGTTTGGTCTCAGGTTTCTCGTTGTAAATTGTGTGGAGGGTTTACACACTGCGCCTAATTTAGTTACGTTCTCGATCGCAGTACTTAGACCGGCGCCGGAAGTTCCCGTACAAAGAAATAAAGTCGGCCTAATAGGTTTTAGTTTCTCCTTTGAGCCTGGATTTCCACCATTCCTTTCCATAGTTAAAAACTGTTTCAAATAATCCCAGTGTGTCTAAGAGCTTGGCTGCTCCAGCTCGTAAATGGGTTTTTCGAGGCAAAGCTGGTAATTTTCTTAATCGGAACCCACTTAGTTTTGGAAACCTCCATCGTATCCAACTTCAATGTTATTGATTCCGGAACTATATACCGATAGAAGGTAGTGAATTCTCTTTCGCTTTCAGTTTCGATCAGGAACTTTCCTAATTTCTTAAGACGATTTGCGACAACCCCAACTTCTTCAAAAAGTTCTCTTTTGGCCGCCTCGAGATAAGTTTGACCATAAGTCACATGACCACTCACAGAATAAGACCATCGGCCCGGATCCACGTCTTTATCCATTGACCTTTGCTGTAAAAGCATTTTTCCGGAACAGGATACCAGAAAAATGCCAACCGAACGGTGGATTTTTTTCGATCCAGAATGAGCCTCCGCGCGTGAAATTGATTTCAACTCAGAATCTGTCTCGTCTACTAAGAAAAATAATTCCGATAGATGGTCTGCTGGCATAGAGGCTGTTAACTATTTGGGAAAATATCTCCCTCGAACTTTTCTAAAATGTTTCTAACTCCTTGTCTAAGATCAAGGGATTTAAATTCAGCCAAACTCTTCCATCCTACCACCTCCACCTCATCTGGTTGAGTTTGAGATCCAACTAATTTCAGAAGCAGATCAGGATTTTTGCAGATAATTATTATCACAGTAGCCCAAACTCCCGCAACAAAACCGGCCTCCCATATAGTAGCCTCCGAAAAATCAACTAGATCTGAAAATCTGTTTCTCGAAATACCCAGCTCTTCCTCCAAACCTCTCGACAAGTTTTCAACCCAGTCCTCATTAGGCTCCCTCGTTTCACAAATAACAGAATATCTGCCAGCAATCTTAGCAGTTGATTTTTTGTCCTCCAGCTCTTTTATGGTAAGAACTCTATCCTGATTATCCAAAATAAAAACAGTGACACCAAACTTTACTGCACCCTCACGTTCTTTAGATAAATTTAGTTCCGATCTATATCTTTCCATATATAAACAGTACGTAATATATCAGACTTTTTCAGATTAAGCCAATTTCGTACCGATTGACGGGCTGTTCTCTAAAAATTTATTCAAAAACTTAATATTTGAAAGACCAGCTTTTAGCTTGGCTAAGTTTTTTCTTTCACAAATGACGTGGACATTTGGACCAGCGTCGATCGTGAAATAACTCTCCAATCCCCCATCTCTTAATTCAATTATCGTCTTGATCACCTCGAGAGTTCCCGGATTCCAGTAGTACAGCGGCGGAACGGAAGTCATCATCACTGCATGCATGTTGATAGCCTCTGCCTCGATAATTTCTCCAAATTTTGTAAAATCCTTCTTTGCCAACGCCGATTTTATTTCATTAATTTTGTTTGCCATTCCCATAATTCTGGTTTTATAAAACGGGCTGCTCTCGGCAATCGCATGGCCTTCGGTAGAACTGACCTTTTTGCTGTTTTCCCCTACAATCGCAACAAGGTCACAAATATCCCAATAGTCGGGAGGGTAAAGTGAATACGCGAACGATTCATCGCTACTATTCCCTTCCTGCCACTCAACAAAGCCATCAGGGATTGACCGACAGGCTGAGCCTGAACCCAATCTGGCCAGTATAGAGAGGTCTTTTTCGGAAAGTTTTAATCCTACCGCGCTTGAAGCAGCAACTGTTAGGGCGGCGAATCCGGACGCTGAGGAGGCAATCCCCGCCCCTTTGGGAAAATTGTTCCTGCTTTCGACCAGCGCGAAAGTAGTAACTTTGGCTATATCCCTAATTAAATCCAGCTGTTTCGCTACCCTGGCCATTTCTTCTCCGGAAGCCAGCTTATCGTTCAAATAGAGAACATCGGACGTCAGGTTGTCATCAAATTCTACCGATGTCGTGGTATAAGCGTCAGAAAGATTCATCGAGATGGATGAATTGGCGGGCAATCTCAATTTCTCGTTCTTTTTGCCCCAATATTTTATAAAGGCAATATTAGCCGGAGCCTTAGCTGTTGATTTCATTGACTGCTTCTAGTATTCCCTCACCATTTTTATGAATATGCCATCCTTTTTCAAAACCAATACTCTGTAAAGCCGGATTATTCCCTAAGACAAATTTATTGGCAACCGAATCAAAAAGTGGAATATCGTGGGTTGTATCACCAAAAGCAAATGATTTGCCAGCATCGATTTTGTCAGAATAGGTCGAGACGACTTTCATCTTCTCTGTATCGACTGCTAAATTCCTGGTAACCAATCCCGTGAAATTACCATCCAACTGTTCAAATGTCGTAGCCTCTAATTTATCAAACCCAAGATATTTAGCTATCGGTTCAAGGACGTCCTCCAAAGAACCAGAGATGGCAACAGCAATCCCAAAAGCTTTAATTCTTGAAACCAATTCTTTTGAAAAATCCAAAATTTTATATCCTTCAATCTCACCTTTTAATGCAGCTGCTAAAAACTCGTTTGCCTTGGCTTTAACAGCACTAACACTTTTACCTTTCAAACCAGAGGCTAGATGATTTAGGACGTCTGTTGCAAAAACAAAATACGCCACCTCACCCTTATTACTTTGCTTATACAACCCCAGATCTGATTGAACATCAAGCCAAGTTTGATCAGAAACGAAACCATTTTCAGCGAGAAATTTTGCAAAAAAAATTGTGGTATTTCCCTGGGTCAAAGTATCATCAATATCAAAAAAACCAAAAATCTGTCTTTCAGATTCCCTCAACTCTAACTCCTTCCGCTCCTGTTTTGACATGAATTATCATTCCCCCTTTCTTTGAAATATGCTTTTCAAGCGCTATTTTAGCTTTATTATCCAAAAAAGCAATCATACAGTCCCCACCACCTGCACCGGAGAGCTTTGCCCCATAGGCACCGGCCTCTCTGGCGGCGAAAATCAAATTGGAAAGTTCTTTGGTGTTCACCCCCAGTGAGTCAAGAAGTCCCTGGTTCATATTGGCAAGCTGACCAAGTCTTTGATAATCATTTTTTAAAATTGCCTTTTTGGCATTTTCAACAATATCACCAATGATGTCGAAAATCATACCCACTTCTTTACTATTATCTTTATAAAGCACTCCGACATTCTTCACCAAGGTTGTGGTGTCGGCCTTAATTCCGGTGTAACCGACGACCAAAGGGACCGCTTTGGTTTTTAGAGGAATGATCTTCTTGCCACCGCCTACAAAATATAGGGTCCCTCCCCAGATTGCTGCCGCCAGATCAAAACCGCTGCCAACTCCTTGAACGTCCAACACCGTTTTGTAGCATAAGTCGAAAAGTCTTTTATTTGTCATTTTAACCTTGAAAAGTTCTGACATTGCTTTCAGAACCCCAACCGTTACTGCCGAAGAACTACCAAAGCCAAACTTGCTCGAGAAATCGCTTTTCGTCTTTACCTTAATTCCTGACTTTACCTTATAAATATCGTTAAAGTTTTTGACCGCATATTCGATAAATTTAACCGATTTCGGAGGTTCGTCCTCCCCCAATCTGTCCAGACTTTTACTGTATCCGGAAACTCCCACATCCGGGGCCTCAACAAAAAGTTCATTTGCCTGAACGGTTTCGACCGAAACTTTGATTCTCTGATCAACCGCCGTAACAATACACGCCTTTCCATAAACCACCGCGTGTTCGCCAAAGAGCATTAACTTTCCCGGAGCTGAGACCTCGACTTTATTTTTCAATTCTTACCCCCTCCTCTCCAAATTTTACAGGCATTAGATCGAGGTGGTTATTTTTTGCAAGCGACATTAGCTTTTCGATATCTTTATGAAAGACAATCACCATTCCGGACCCGTCTTTTATTCCTCCCGCTCCGGAGATTTTGGCGCTCCCTCCTCCCTTTTCGATCAGTCTGATGATTTTTTTAGTTCTTTCTGAAACAACCCCGAGTTTTTCCAGAAGTCTCTCATTATCGCGTATTAGAGTGCCAAAATCATCCGCCTTCTCATTCAATAAAAACTTTAAGAAACCTTTTGTAATTGTTTCGATCCTTCTAAAAGTATCATCCACTCCCGCTTTTCTTTTCCTACGTAGATCTGCCACTGATTCAACCATTTGTTTTGTCGATTCTGACGGCTTGCCAGAGTTAAGTAAAAAAAGCTTCGGCGGTTTGACCTTTGACTCGATTTGTTTAAAAGTCTTAAAATTCTCGCTTTCTTTTCTGTACCACAAAAAA
>CAYQLI010000035.1:0-3628 GCA_964418355.1 uncultured Pseudomonadales bacterium
GAAGAAGAATTGGCGGAAAGCAATCGGTGGGCCACGAAAATCCGTTCAGGAATTAGAGACCAAAAGGAAATAGTTCTCCGTGGTACAAAAAAGGAAAATGAAGTACGCATCTCAAATTCACATGATTTCAAAGATCTACTAATCCTTTCTTATAGAAAAATGGGCTTCAGTGAAGAGGTTATTCCCTCATTGGTTAAGGATGATCTGAGGCACGAATATGCGCACCATGTTCCCGTTTTGGGGCAGCCGGGAATAAAGATTGAATATGGTGTTAGCTTTCTTTATGACCCCAAGATGAATGCCAGAGGTATACATCCATTTGTATCCATAACAGGTAAAAATGTACCCCTCGATATAATAAGGCAATACTTCAAAGGGCCATCTGATCCCTCATCGGTAGATTCGGTTATGGGTACATCTTTTGAACTGCCATTTCACCTAAAGGTTATCAAAGCCGCCAAAGAGCGTCTCGGGATATTTAAATAAGAACGGCACCGAGTCCAAGCTCGGCAACCCACTTGGACACCATCAACTGACCGTATTCTCTAAATTGTTCGATACGTCCTCAAAAAGGTCTATAGATTCCTTCGTTGATTCGAACCGTGAAGATTAAACATACCGGTCCAGAACCAGCCTACCCAAACTAAGGGCAGATGGTGGCGACTTTTACCCCACCAGACCATGACCCGGGTGTGGCAGGTGTACCGTTGACTTGAATATCTGTTCCCATCCTTCCCTGCAGGCTTGATTCTTGAGCAGGAGTAGCAATCAAATAGACAGTTTGTCCATCGGTGGATTGCAAGGTGTACTGTTTGTAATCGGGGTGACCAGGAGGGGAATAACTGGAGACTTTGCCACCAAAAGCTGTTTCGCCGTTGGCTGGTAAGCAATTACCACTCGGTGTATTTAAGGAACCGCCAACTGGCTGACTTGGGTTGTTCATTTTTCGATACACAAGAAAAACACCTGCGCCAACTATAATTATGGTAAGAATAAAACCGATAAAAACACCAAGCAGAATGTCTTTATTCATAAAGAAAATTATATCAGAAGTGTTGAAGCTTGTGCCTGCTGGAGTCTGAAGCTGAGGAGAGAATCCCTGTCGGGCAGCCAAGCAGTGCACCCACATGACTGAGACTCCTAGAAAAGCCCAATTACGCCTTCAGAAACGCTATTTATAAACTCAAACTCTCGTACCACACGCTCATTGTCCGAAAAATATACTTTTTCATAATTCTTAGATCTATAATAAAGTGTGAAGCAAATTAAATTACGTAAGGTCATTATTATCAGTGCGATTCTTCTTGGGTTAGTCGTTTCTTTGAGAGATCTCTACAGCCTCTTATGGTTTAGGGTGGTAACTGCTATTTATTCCTCCCGCTCGGGTATTGCTAATGAACTGGTGAATCTTCCCAAAGACGCTCTATTCTTTTTCAGAAACTCAAGTGATCATACTCCAGAACGAACGGGAATTTGGACGAGTACTGGATCAAAGGATAGCGAAAAAGAAATTCTTTCTATTAGCCAAATTTATAAAGAACCGTTTGACGCTTCTAAAAAACGCTTAATTTTTTATGCAAACCCAACAATCGGCCCGGATAAGACTAAAATAGCTTTTTATATTGGGATAGATAATAAGGAATTTGATGTCAAAGACAAAAGTGATATTCCAGCCAACCTTTATGTATATGATGTCATATCAGGTAAATTAACAACTCTGATGAAGAGTGTTAAATTATTACGCGGTTATACACAATCTCCAATTTGGAATTCTAAATCACAGTTTTTGCTAATAACTATTAAGCAAGGAGAAAAAAATGAGCTTTTCGAAGTGAATCTACGTGGAGACAAAAATAATTTAGATTTAATAAGTAGCGGCGAATTCTGGCCAAGATTTGTCAATGAAAATACAGTGTTCCTTAACACAAGTTTGCCCTATGACCACTTTCTCGCTTCGATAGACCTTAGAACTTTTTGGCCCAGCGTTTACAACTTTAACAAATTTTCTACCTATCTAAATAAGGGTATCTATCTGACAAAAGATGGTTTTGTCACTACTGTGTCTGGTGATAATTATAATCGGCATCCGTTTAAATCAAACGAAATAAATGGGTTGGTTAAGTATTATTTTAATGATGGATCCGTCAAGACCTATCTACCACCAAATAATTATATAAAGACAACAAAGACGGCCAACCTGCGTGCAGATTTGATTTGTGGAAATCTAGTTTTTCTGATTGAAGAAAATATTAACCCCGATAAATATGGTTTTGATAAAAACCATGACAACGATTCTTATTATATTTTCAGCCTTGACTCACAGAATTTACAAAAGATCCCCATTAACGAACGTTATTATTACTATCCTAAATGCGATAACAAAATGCAAAGAATAATTCAGACAACAAGAAACAATATTCTTTTTTATGATATAAAAAATCCAATACCCCCGAGAATATATAATTATGCGAAAGCGTTAGAAATAGTAGGTGTTTCGGGAAATAATTTTGTTTATATGAACATAGCTGGTTTTCAAGATAATTATCTGGTAGCAGAAGTTAACCCCATGTTCGATCTTAATTTCTTTCCAAAGGGAACTGGATTATATGTAGTAGATTTAGAAACGAATAAGGCTGTTCGATTTACTTACCCAACTATTAATGATGGCCAAGATCAGTACATTTATTATTTTAAATAGCAATGAGTTATGCAACTGTGTTATAAGGTTTAAATTGGCCTAGACCGCGACACTCAACCATTCGACTCTGGTTCGACTCCGCTCACCATCGCTCAGTGCTATAGCCGAGCTTATGAAAAAAGAATTCGTTGTATATATTCTCCGGACTTCCAAAAACACTCTTTACGTCGGCCAAACAAATAACCTCGAAAAACGTCTAAAAGAACACCAAACTAAAAGTAGTAAATCGGCAAAATATACTCGTTACTTTTCGAGCTTAGAGCTTGTATATTCCGAAGCCTGTACGACAAGACGCGAAGCAATGCAGCGCGAATTTCAGATCAGGCATTGGACGAGAAAGAAAAAGGACGCATTGATAAAAGGTGATAAGATTGGTCTCAAGAAACTTTAGCGATGATGATAGGTTAAAATCACAATATGATTAAAGCAATTATCTTTGACTATGGAGGGGTCATTTTTGATTCCAAAACTAATGATTTATTTCCGGAGATTATAAATCTAATAGAGAGACTGGCGGCACGTGGATATAAACTTGCTTTAGTTAGTAAAGCTGGGGACGTGGTTCAAAGGCAAGAAGATTTTCGTCGATTTAATTTAGAGAAATACTTTTCAGTTATGGATGTTTATCCACCGGATAAGCCAAAAGATTTTTCAAATATCCTCAAAAAGTTTAACGTCGAACCGAGGGAGTGTTTGGTTTTGGGTGATTATGTCAAAAGCGAAATTAAAGAGGGCAATAAGCTTGGAATGACGACTGTTTGGTTTCGAAATGGAGAATTTCCAAATATATTTCCAAATTCAGAGGATGAACAACCAGATTACCAAATTGAATCTCTGGGTGAATTTGAGATCATACTGAAAAAATAGAGGGGTCCTAGATCGGCCAGTTCAACACAGATTATTAGTTTAAAATATCTGTAAACATGAAAC
>CAYQLI010000035.1:3638-7192 GCA_964418355.1 uncultured Pseudomonadales bacterium
TATTCACGGCGGGACAACCTTTAACACCTATAAGGAATACCTTTCATTCCTTAAAAATAGGGAGGTGGATTTGGATAACTTCATTATGGGTACTGACTGGAAAGGCACACTTGAGAAAAAACTGAGTAAGAATTTCGAGATATTGTTTCCGGGCATGCCCAATAAGACAAATGCCCGCTACAAAGAATGGAAAATTTGGTTTGAACGAATAATCCCCTTTCTTCGCAACAACGTTATCCTTGTTGGCCATTCGCTTGGCGGAATTTTTTTGGCAAAATATCTTTCCGAAAATAAACTGCCGAAGAAAATCAAGGCAACTATCTTCGTAGCCGCACCTTTTGATGCTGCGAACAGCGAAGAATCGCTTGGTGATTTTAGACTTCCGGGCTCACTTTCGAAATTTTCAAAGCAGAGTGAAATAATTTACCTAATTCAAAGTAAGGACGATCCAGTTGTCCCCTTTGTTGAATTTGAGAAATACAAAAAGGCGCTCCCGCAGGCAAAAACGATGATTTTTGACAGCAGAGGCCATTTTAACCAAGAAGCTTTTCCCGAAATTGTTAATTTAATTAAAACATTAAGGTCCTAGATCGGCCCGCTCAACTCGGAGTCACTGCCGTGGCGTAGATCCCGCGTATTACAGCGGGACAAGACGGACACTGCCTAGCTACTCTCATATACCAGGTTTTTTGGTATCACCGCGACCTTTTGGTTAAAAAAGTTTTTTGTTGTATTCTTCTGGCAACATGACCAACAAGTCGCCGGCCACATAGTCTGCTCTGACCCAAAAGATTTTCCCGGAGATAACCACACGGAAAAAGTTCTGGTTGTCCTCACCAATCCCGGTATGATTTGCATCTGGCATCTTCTCAAACTCGTGTTGGATATCCTTAGCAAAGAGAGCGGATGATGGTTGGTTGTTTTTGATCCAATCCATAACGCCGTCAGTATAGATTTGGTTGTTTGGGTCTATAGATACAGCCATTGAAGAGATTTTTGATACCACTTGGGTTGATTTTTTCTCATTGATATAAATGGATTATAGTAGATACTTTCCATATATGGAATGGTAATATAGTGCTTTTTTCCTGACAATTTGACTATGCCACCAAGATATAGTCAGGATGACCCATTTCTACGGGAGAGAAAAGTGTTAGGGAAAACCATAAAACGTTTGAGGAATGAACATAAAATGACCCAAGAGGACTTGGCTGATAAAGCAGCTATAAATGTTTCCTATCTTGCAAAGATAGAGAATGGATATATAAACACAACCGTAAGATATATGATAAAACTCTCCCGCGGGTTAAAGGTAAACGTAAAAGAGTTGTTTGAGTTCTAATTCCACAGGGAACTTTCCATACCGTATATGAGAAACTGCAAGTATTATTGGGAGAGGTCTTTTTTGATTTCGGTCAGAAGTTTTTCGGCTTCGGCCTGGAGTTCGGTCTCGATCGCCGGGGAAGCGTGTTCCTTCAGATAATCAATTAGTTCGGGGTCGTAGGGGGCGGATTCCAAGCGGGAAAGAAAGGTGTGGTGCTGGTGGGGATGGAGTTTCTGAAGAATAAACTCAACCAGACCCTGGTGAATAATATCGTCAACCAATTGCTTCATTTTTCCTTTGTGGTTTTCCGGCTGATTACTCTTCTCGATCAAGAGGAGAACGTCGCCTTTGTTTACCAGATGGTCGTAAAAAATTATGGACATATTAGAGTTTTATTTTTTGTGTCACCGGACCCAGGGGGACTAAATTGTCAGGGTCGTCTAAAAATAAGAATATCACCAATCCCTTGCGAGGGCCCAAATGAAGATTCATCGCTTTCATTACTTCCGGAGAACCGCCGAATTGCTTCCCGGTCCAGTGGGCCGGTCCGGCATCACCCAAAGCCGTGACCACGGCAGTGCCGTTGGCCGGATTCACAACCAGGATCTTTCTGTATCTATACCAATCCCGCAGTTTGACGAAGTCCTGATTCCAGTTCGGCAAGTAAAGGGTTTGGGCGACGGTGTAATATTTTTCGCGTAAGTAATCCTGGGTCGTAAACTGCGACTGGCTTCGGGCAAAGTAACCCCAAGCGCCAAGACCGGGCGCGACTCCGGCGACCTGTTCGTCATCATGATCGAGAATAGTATCTCCCGGGTAACGGCGGAGATGCTGTTCGTAACCAATATAACCGACCTGGTGATTCAATTGCTGACCTTCGAGAATGGCTTTCGCTTTTAGTCCGGTAGCGGCGTAGATGGCATCTTCGATCTTGGTCGCTTCTTCGGTCTCAAGTTTCGCTGGAGAGTGGGGAGTGATCGGAGGGAGCGTCTTCTGCATCGCTTCGGCGGGGGTCTCGCCTTTTACCGCCTGAGCCGAGGGCGGCATCATCAGCTTTGGTAAATTCGCGGAAGACATAAGCAAAGCGCCGGTCAGGCCGGCCCCGGCCAAGAGGCGGGCACTCTTCTGGCGCAGATTAAAGGCTACAAGTGAGGTTTTGGCAAAGAAATTTTTGGCGGCTTTGTGCTCGTTAAGTTTTTTCCGTAGATCCTCGCTTCTTTTTTGAAGAGCGTTGATGGCATTGCTACTGATGGCAGGGGTATCCATATTAGTCTAGGTTTTGTTTGATTCTTTCTAAGATCTCGTCTTTGCCAATGATAAGCATGGATTCAGTCAGCGGTGGGGTAACTTTGCTGCCGGAGACGGCGAGGCGGAGGGTCATAAAATACTCTCCCCGGTTCCAGCTCTTCGAATTCGCCGAATTTACCAGGGCGGTCTCGATCGCCTCCTTGTTCCAATCAACTTCCGAAAGAACGGCGAGGGCGTCGGTGAGATATTCTTTGGTGGTATCTGTCTGTTCTTGAGACGCGGGGCGCTGCCAGAAGAATTTGGTTAGAGTTTCGAATTCGGATAAGGTAGTAATCCTGGATTTTGCCAGGGGAATGATCTCCCGCAGTTGGGCATCGTCATGGGTTTCTTTGAGAAATGGGCGTAATAGTTCCAGTAGCTCCTGGTCGGATTTTTGACGTAGATATTGACCGTTGAACCAGACCAGTTTTTGAGTATTAAAAAGAGGGTTGCTCTTCTGAAAACCATTTGCATCAAAATGCTCGATGAATTCGGCCAGGGTAAACATTTCGCGGTTGTCCTTCGGGGCCCAACCAAGAAGAATGACAAAGTTAAGGATCGCTTCGGGTAGATACCCATCGCCGATGAATTGTTCGACGGAGACATTTCCCTTTCGCTTGCTTAGTTTGCCGCCGGAGGGATCCTGAATATCGGTCAGGTGACCGATTTCCGGAACTTCGTAACCAAGATATTTGTAGACAAGCAGATGGATCGGCGTAGAGGGCAGCCAGTCATGGCCGCGAAGAACATGGGTGATCTTCATATCGTAGTCATCTACGACGACGGCTAGGTGGTAGGTCGGAAAACCATCTGATTTCAGGAGCATGGCATCATCCACGACATCCGTTTTCCAGGATGTTTTTTTCTTCAAGACAAAATCAGTGTACGAAATAAATTCTCCATCGGGAACTTTCAGACGGATGGCGGGTTTTTCCCCAGCGGA
>CAYQLI010000035.1:7202-9439 GCA_964418355.1 uncultured Pseudomonadales bacterium
TCTTCTTTAGATAGAAAGTGACAGGGGTCGCGGAATTGAATTTTTGTTTTTCGGTTCTCTTTGATCTCCTCTTTAGTTAGCGGTTTACAGAAGCAGTAAAAGGCGTGGCCGTCGTCGAGAAGTTTCTTTGCCGCTTTTTCGTAGATGCCACTACCGACTCTTTCGGATTGGACATAAAGTTCGTCCCAAGTCAGTCCAAAAGTTTTCAGGATCTCATAAAGCTTATCTTTGGCTCCGGGAATTTCCCGTTTTTGGTCGGTGTCTTCGATCCTTAAAATGAACTGTCCCTGGCTGTGTTTGGCGAGGGCATAAGCATAGACGGCCGTGCGCAGACCGCCAACGTGAAGGTATCCGGTGGGAGAGGGAGCAAATCTGGTTCGAATAGTGGCTGAATCCATGTTAAGAATAGTATACTTGAATTAATTCTATGGCGAGTTTAACCGAGACCGCAAAAGTAACCAGGAAGGCGATCAGATATGGAGCGATCGCGTTTATCGCGATCAGTGTCCTATGGTTCGTCGGTGGCGCTGCCATCAGTTATTATAGGGCCCTAAACCCCGAGGCACCACCCCCGCCGACGATGGATTTCGGTTTGCTCCCGGCCATAAATTTTCCAAAGGAAACCGGCCGGCCGAAACTGACTCTAGAATTACCGACCGGGACGATCCCCAAGTTTCCGGACCGGATGAATGTTTATTATGCCCCCACAAAAAGAAGCGGTTTCCTGGATGCTCAGACAGCGATTGATACGGCCAGAAGTTTGGGTTTTATCTTTAACCCAGACATGAGAAGTGAAACTGATTATGTTTGGACAAACCAGGACCCGCTCGCGAGCAGGCTCTCGATGGACATCGTTTCTGGCCATTTTCTGCTGACGAGGACGTGGCAAAACAACCCGGCGCTTTTGGCCTTGACCAACTTCACTTCTAACCAGCAGGTGGTTGATGATGTCACTAACTATTTACGTAAGGCCAGTCTCATGCCAAATGATGTCAAGGCAGCGCAAACGCCAACCTATCTGCGGGCCGTTTCCGGAAAGCTTTTGCCAGCCAATTCCCTATCAGAAGCGGATTTTGTCCAGGTAGATTTTTTCAGGAATAACTTGGAGACGCTTGATAAGGAAACCAAGAAGGTGATCAGTAGTTACCCTTTTTACCGACTTGATCCCGATCATGGCCTGATCAGGGCAGTCGTTTCCGGCTCCAGAGACAGTGCTGACAAGGTGGTAAACCTTGATTACACCTATACAACGGTGGACTATGCCAGAACAGGGACCTATCCGGTCAAAGGTGGAGATGCCGCCTGGCAGGAATTTAGCAGTGGGGGCGGCTATGTCACAGACAAAAGTCCAAAGACCGGTAATGTGGCAGTCCGGAGAATTTTTCTGGGATACCTGGACTCGCCGTCCCAGAACTATGCGATGCCGATCTATGTTTTTGTCGGGGATGGTTTCGTCGGCTATCTCTCGGCCGTGACGGATAATGTCTTGAAGAAATAGTTATATCTGTTTCCAATCAAAGTTGTCGTAGACCCAGTTGATCAACTTGGCCGATTCGCCAAACCGATCTCCGCTATTCAAGAGGGTCACGAGGATACTTTTGCCGTCACGGGTAACCAAAGTCACAAGACATTCCCCAGACTCAGGGGTCCAACCCGTCTTCAGACCTTTGACCCCGTCCATACCCAGAAGTTTGTTGGTTGATTCGAGAAAAAACTTCTTCGCCCCGGTAACATCGGTAATGGTAATGGTCTTGGTGGAAACGATTTTTCTGATGGTGGCGTTGGCGATCGCGGCCCGTGCAATCACAGTGAGGTCAGCGGCGGTCGTGTAGTGATCACTGGCAATCAGTCCGGTGACATTGGAAAAGTGAGTGGCTTTTAGATCAAGATCTCTGACTTTTTGATTCATTTTGGCAACAAAAGCAGAATAACCGCCGGGGTAATTTTCGGCCAGGACGACACCGGCGTCATTGCCGGAGTCAACCAGAAGTCCATAAAGTAAATTTTCAACTGTAAGTTGGTCTCCGGCGGCCAAGTGGATCGTCGAGCCGTCTGACAGGCGGCCGGACCGCACAGTCAGGACTTGGTCGAGGTTATAGTTCTCTAGAGCAACCAAAGCCGTCATCAGTTTCGTGGTGCTGGCAGGGTAAAGGACGGACTGACTGTTTTTTTCGTAGATCTCGGTACCAGAGTCGGGATCAAAGATAAAAACCGACTTGGCAGAAACTTCAGGAACC
>CAYQLI010000035.1:9449-9676 GCA_964418355.1 uncultured Pseudomonadales bacterium
TTTGATCTGGGGGATAACCAATGGGCTGGTCGTAGCCGACTTCACCGTCGGTTTCGCCTGACTGGTAATGGGGAAAATAGTAAAAGTGAGGACCAAAAAAGTGAACGCCAGCAGATCAAAAACTTTGAGTGGAGGAAACCGAAGCCTCATGAACTAATCTTAGCAGAATTGGTGCCTACTCGATGGTGGAAAGGCGGACGTCGATCCGCTCCATGTCGCGAGGGAAC
>CAYQLI010000036.1:0-9448 GCA_964418355.1 uncultured Pseudomonadales bacterium
TAGAAAGTGAGATTGCCGGAAATAGTGGCATTGCCGACGACGTCAAGAAGCTCGGTGGGAGTAGTTGTGCCTATACCGACGTTGCCGTTTTGGGTAATGACAAAGCGATTCAATCCGGAAGAGGAGGCGGTGAAAATATCCCCAATACCGGAATTATCAACCACCAAAGCGGCCATAGAGGTGGCCCCGGAAATGGAGGCGACGGGAGTAGTGCCTAGGTTGGCTCGGACGTCGAGGGTGGCCAGTGTCGTCCGGGTGTTGACACCCAAGTCAGCGCCAATAGAAAGGAAAGAGTCCTCCTCCGGAGTCCCACCGATGTGATTGAAGGCAGAGGCAGTCGCCACAGCACCAACATTGATGGAGTCGGTGATGTTGGTGGGGGTCAAGGTGCCATCGTTTCTTTGCCAGAATCCTTGGATCCCGGAGGTACTTCCGGTGATATTGCCACTACAGGTGAAGTTGCCGGTAGTGTTTTCGACGGTGCAGCCGGTAGCGACGGAACCTCCGGCAAGGTTAACATTTGGTATGCCGTCTGACTGTAAATCCAAAGTGGCCGAAACTCCGCCGGTGGTAGTGAGGGTGGCCACCCCAATACTGGAAACTCCTAGAGTGGCATAGTTACTGGTATCATAGGCAACTCTCAGTTGAGGGTCGGTGGTTGATAAGACCTCGAGCTTGTTATTGGGTGTGGCAGTGCCAATACCAACGTTTTTAGTATTGGCAGCATTGATAACGAGATCGCCCGAATCGGCATCACCAATAGTAAGACTGGTGGCAAGCCGACTAGCGATCGTTCTGGCCCCGCCATAGAAAGTCAGATTGCCGGAAATGGTGGCATTGCCAACGACATCAAGAAGTTCAGAAGGGGTGGCCGTGCCGATGCCAACGTTGCCATTAATATCAACAACGAAGGGGGTGGAGTCGGTATAGGTACCGTCATCATTGACGCGAAGAGCGAGGGCATTGGTGCCGGTCTGGGCAGTGGTGACATTAAGAGCCACACCCTCGCCACCGCCGGCCCCAGTGATGCCGACCTTGAGGGCGGAGCCGTCAATATCCGTGTCTATGCTGGTAGTATATTCGACCAGGGAAAGTGCCCCCGTCCAGGAAGCCGCGGGATTGCCTGAGGCAGTGATGCTCATGAGACCCCCAGAGGTTAGGGCGGTAGAGGTAGAGGTCAGGTTGATCCCTTTACCGGTAGAGAGAGCGTTGGCCTCGAGATTGATGAGGTTGCCAGTACTGAGGGAAGTAGATTGGATGTCAACGACACCTAGGGTATTGGTGCCGGCACCGATCGTGGTCGCCGTATTGTTGGTCAGGGTAAAGGAAGCGTTGGTGTTTGAAGTGTCGGTGATGTCCAGTTTGCCGGTGGGAGTGGTTGTGCCAATTCCCACATCACCGTTTTGAGTAATAACAAAGCGATTAAGGCCGGAGGATGAAGCGGTAAAAATATCCCCAACCCCGGAATTATCAACCACCAAAGCGGCCATAGAGGTGGCCCCGGAGATAGAAGCCACCGGGACAGTCCCCAGAATACTTCTGATATCAACTGTCGCCAGAGGATCAGTAGTGTGGAAGCCGGTCAGGCCATTGTGATTAAAAATTAGGTTGCCGGTTTGGTTGTCACCGATGGTTAGGGTGGTGTTCAGGCGGCTGGCAATGGTCCTGGCTCCGTCATAGAAAGTCAGATTGCCGGAAATAGTGGCATTGCCGGCGACGTCAAGGGTTTCGCCCGGAGTTCTGGTGTTGACGCCAAAGTTTGCGCCGATACTGACAAAGGAATTCTCCCCGGGAGTACCACCGAAGTGATTGAAGGCAGAGGCGGTAGCGACTGCGCCGATGTTGACCGCGTCGGAGATGTTGATCGGCGCCAGGCCGCCATCGTTTCTTTGCCAGAAATTTTCTGAGGCCACGCTACAAGTGGTCCAAACCGGGGTGCCCGAGCCTCCAGAGGTGAGACATAGACCGGCGGTGCCGGCAACTGTGCCAAGGGTGCCACTGCTGTCGGTATAGACGACGCCTCCGGCGACGGCAATCGCATCACTGGTGATTGCGCCATTATTGGCCACAGTGAAACGGTTTGTACCACTGGCCGAGGCGTTGATCAGATTACCCGCACCCAAATTATTGATTATGAGGGTGGCGGCAGAGGTGTCCGCTTGAAGCAGGGCGGCCGGGGCGGAAGTGGAATCGCCGTAAACGGAAAGTTTGCCATAGGCGCTGGCCGTGGCGGTCTCGCCGATCAGGACATTGTAGGTGGTGGAGTTTGGGTAGAGAGTAGTGCCGGCGAGGGTCCAATCATCAGTGCCCCCGCCGCCCTGACTTGGCTGCCAGGTGGCAAAACCTTGAGAATCTGAAGTTAAGACATAGTTGATAATTGCGCCGTCTGCGACCTGAAGTCGGCTGGTGGCAGTGATGCCGTTGACGGTTAGTTGGTAGGGGGGTTTCGGGTTACCGCCGATGCCGACGTGCCCATCGTTGTTGATCACAAAGCGGGTAATCCCGGCGCTGCTGGCGGTGAAAAGATCGCCGCCTAGGTCGTTTTGGTTGACGATCAGAGCGGCTTGGCCTTTGGAATAGGCGTTCAGAGTCAGTTGACCGGGGAGGACGCTGGTGCCGATGGGGGAACCGAGCGTCAGGCCTCCAACTAGATTCATATTCCCGAGTCGGTTTAGCTCTGCCACTGCTACGCCTTTGTACTTGGCGGTGAAGATCGGGGCGGTCCCGGTTTGGTTGATGCTAAAGGCTGAGCGTTTGTATGTTTCCGCGATAATATCGGTTTGCCCCTTAGTGGAGACGGTGAGGCGGTTCACCATTCTGGTGCCTGAGGCGAGGTGAAGCAAAGTTCCGCGGGGGTCGTTGTTGCCCACGTAGCCTTCGATCAGGGTGCCGGTGGTTAAGTTAGCATCATTGATGTGAAGGAAAACCCCCTTATCAACACCTCCGTTGATATTGATCTTACCGCGGCCATCCGGGGCGATGGTGATATTGCCATCAGTACCGACGTTGGTCGTCAAAGTCAGAGCATTTCCCTTGAGGGCAAAGTTACCGGAGCTAGCAACGATAGCGGGGGAGCTACCGGCAAGTCCGATCTGACCTTTGTTATCCATGACCGGAACAGTATTCGGAGTGGCCGACTCAGAAGCGGGATACCCCTGGAGGGTTTCGGAGTTAAGGGCATAACCGGCGGTGGCGATTGGTTGGCGAGGGGTGAGAGTTTGACCGCCGACGGTCACTTCCATGAAAAGGCTGCCGTTTTCGGAAAAGATCTCCGGACCGATCTCCGGCCCGCAGCTCCCAGCTCCTATCTCTGCAGAAAAGACGCCGTCTTGATCTGGTGCGACCTGGCACGCGCTAGTTTGATAGAGACTATTACCACCAGTCGCCTGGTTAAAAAGTCTGAAGATGACCGTGGTGGGAGTAGAAATTGGATTTTCACTGGTATCGGTCAGGCGACCCTGGAAAGCCAATTGACGGCTAGGTCTGACCGGGGTGGTGGGGTATGCCTGTTCTACAGGGGCATTTTTGAAGAGCTGGTTATAACCAAAAATGCCCAAGGCGGTGGTGGCGAGGACGAGGATCGCCAAATTGAAATAGGGAACGAACTTTATGGGGCTATTTTGTTCTGGTCTGAAATGATTTGTAGTAGAAAATTGAATTGGTTTAATACTGATGGTGGGTAGGGGAAGTTGCTTTTCGAAGGGGTTATGGATGATCAATTTGCCATCAAGACAAAATTGGATAAATTTTCGAAGGCTTGATTCCCGTCGGTTGATTACGCTTGTGCTAGTCTGAGTTATTCTGAGATGGTCAAAATAGGCTTTTAGAGTTTTGGCGGAGAGAAATTCTGTCATCCCGACTGGAATGGAGGGATCCCTCGATTCCGCTCGGGATGACACGGAAGAATGGTTAGCACTCCAAGACAGGAAGTGATTAAGGTCAGAAAGATAATTTTTAATCGTTGCAGGGGTCTTATTTTCTTTGGCCAGAAAGATCCTGAAGTTGGCCGAGACTGAATGGGTCTTCTTGCCCGTGGGTTGAGGAACGGCTGGGCCAGAAGAGCCAATGACCTCAGGTAGTTCGAGACGGTATTCGATCGCGAGGAAAGTGACGAAGCGCCTAAGTGAGGCTAAATAACGCCGGTAAGTCGCTTCCGGTTTGGTGGCCTTGATGATTTCCAGATAATCGGAGATATGTTTGGTCGTGATGATTCTGGCGGAACTGATCTTGTTTCCGATCAGAAATTGACGGATATCAGAGACATAATTTTTGACAGAGATATGAGACAAGCCTGACTCGGCAAGAAATGCTTGGAAATGACGGGTGATTTCAGATGTGGCAGGGTTTGGGTTCATTGGGGCAGCCTTGGTTTTACTTGGCGAGAATGAATAACACGAGGGCGGGGAGGACGAAAATCAGGGTGGCGGCGACGATCTCAAGACTGGCTTTGGAGCGGGAAGAAGCGGTTGTCAGATGGGGAGTGGAAGAGAAATCTACGATTTGCATGGATGTTGTTGATAAATAATTTCTAGGTTCAATTAGACAATATTAGACGCTCTTATACTAATTTAATAAGCGTGGATAACTATGTCAAGGGTGGCTTTTTGAATTTGGCATGAACGTAATGAAAACTTTGTCGTTGGAATCGGGTCAACAATCTCCTGAAATTAACACCGCAATCAGAGCGGTATATAAATATCAAATGCGGAATACAAGGCCAGCATATGATATTTATCTGCGGAGAAAGACTTTGGGATACGAGATATCCACAAAATATGACTTGATATAATATGTGTGCGATTTATATATCATGATATTTGATGATATAGTTATTCGAAGATCATTTTCTTCCCCGACCTCATTTAGGTTTGCTTAAGGCCTTCCATTTTTGAACCTCATGACCTTGATTAAAATAGTCATTGTAAGACCTCTTAATATGGTCACGTATTTTTCTTTTTTTCTTTGATATGTTATGGTGTGATCCGATCGTATTATCCGCTTTTAGGTCACTACACAGTCACGCGAACTTGAAATATCTCGGGTTACTTTTTTTTGACAGTCCTTTTTTTCAAAAAAAGGAAAACGATAAACAATATTGGCACCGCAATTACCGGTAAAAAAGCCAGCCCCCGGCTTGAGACCATTAGGTTTGGAGTTGGTTTGGGATTATCTACCACGACGGAAATTTTTAGACTGCTGGAGATAGTACTGTCGCGATTTGGCATTGTCTTTATTTGATTTTCTTTTTTGAGAACTTGATGATGGTGATGAGAATGATCAGGGCGACGATTATTGCCAAGCTGAGTTTGAGGGGGAGGATCAGGAGAGTTAGTTCTGCGTGACTGCTGCTATTTTCGCTTCGGAGATCGAGGAGTGCCTGGTGACTTCCGATTGAAGCCAGCGATGGACGATAGATAAGTTCGCCGGAAGGAGATCCTTCAAGGAGTCTTTCGGAATTGGCCAAAATGTTATTGGCAATAAGGCCTTGGGTCACGACATTGTGGCCATTTTTTTCGATCTTGAGGGAACCACTGCTTTTGATGAAATATTTGCCTGAATTTTTGGCAATGGCGGTGAAGCGGATCGGAGTTAAATTGTCAGCGATATAAATATCAGCGTAGCGAAAAAGGAAGGAATCTTTGGTGGGGGAGAAATCGGTGATCCTAACAAGGGAAGGGGGATGGGAAAGCGGGCTGACAGTAATTAGTAGGTTACTACCGATAGCCGCACCGAGGGTGGAACTTGCCAGCGGATTTTCTTTGACAACCGAGGTGAGTAATAGAGTCGCGTACAGGTCGGCACTATTGGCCTTATTGGGAATGGCGATAGTTAAAACCAATTGGACTGATTGATTGGCCGAGAGGGAAAAAGGTTCATTCAATTCAATATCGGTATTGGTCAAAGAAAAAAATCTCAACCATTCCGGACGAAGATTCGGTTTCAGGGAGGGATTACCTTCGCTATCGCCCGGCAGGAAGGGGACGATCCGGGCGATAAAGGTTTGCTCACTGGTGGAGTTATTTTGGAAAGTGAAAACGGACGTGATCGTCTTGCCGGGTTTGATATTGGCTTCAAAGAGTGATGGGGACAATGAGATACCTAGGGTGGCGGCCTGTGCCGCTCCGGTCGTGAACAGAAAGGAAAGGAGGCTAATTATACCGATGGTTATACTTTTCCTGATTTTCATTTTAGTAGCTAGGCAAGGCAATGAATTGGATCGAGTTTTCATAGGTGCCGTTTCCCTGGGTGGGGGGAATATTGGCTTGGAAGGTAATCGTGGCGGTTGCTTTTTGAGTTCTTCCTGGGCGTCCCATGAGGGTTACCGGAGGCTGATTGAGTTGGTTATTCGGGAAGGGTCGAAAATAGGTTTGGTCAACAAAATCAGTAGTATCAATATCGTCGCCATTTAAGTTATAGCCGAAACCATAGGCAGTCGTGGAAGTCCAGGGGGAGGCCTGGCTGGGAGTGCATTTTTCTTCCGGATCGCAGATCGTGTCAGGGATAGCCGACTTTGTTTCACCGAGCTGAAGGGAATGATTTTCAATGGCCTTGACGACATAGCCTTGGACACCGGCGGCGCCGACGGTCAAGCTGATTTTAGTACTGCCAAAGGTATTGGCGATCAGTGTGCCCAAGCTGATCGTGTCACTGCTAATACTGAAACTAAAAGGTTCGTGTGTCCGACTGTACTGGAAACCGCTTTTTAGGCGATAACCGGTAGTTTCAAATTCTCCCGAGACGGTTTGACCGACGGTGGTGCTCAGTTTGACGGAACTGTTGGAGACACTCCCGCTCACAATATTGATGGTCCCCATTTTGATGATGTAATCACTACCGGTGAGTTCATTGGCGTTAGCCGGTTGGATGGGGAAGAAAGAGACGGCGATAATTAATATTACAAGATAACCTGATACAGATAGGATGGATTGATGATGTAGTTTGTTAATAAAATTCATACTAATTTGATTTGTTTGGTAAGTGGTTTGATATAGATAAATATGATTGGCTTCGCAAAGTGATACATTGATGTTTGAGGCTAGAGAGCCTGAGATAAACCCGAAATCTCATTCTTCTGCATGCTCATCAATATCTTTCTCTAGGTCATTGGCTGATTCATGGAGTGAGATCAGATCCCGGTGCAAAGACTTGAGCTTCTCCTGAAGCTGGTAAGGTAACAGGTTGCTGCTAATGATGAGGCTAGTGGTGTCGAGGAGATTAACAAGTGTTGGTTTGGCCTTGGTAGAGAGCCAGAGCAGAGTGTCGGTCTCTTCTTCACTGATGATCTTATCCAGAATCACGATCTTGCCAAGCTCATGCTGGGCCTGAAGGTACTTGCGGCCGAAAATTGAGGCTAACGGGGTGATAAATAAAAGGGTGGCCAGATTGATGATCGCCGGTTCGTCGAAATGAAAAGAGACATCGAAGCTAAAGAGAAAAATGAGCAGGAGGGACAACAAGATGGCCTGGCCTGGCTCGAAAAGCAAACTGAGGCCAAATAGGAGGAAGTAAAGGAGGAAAAAGAGATTGGAGTGAACACCGCCGGAGGAGAGGATCAGAAATAAGGTCAAACTAGTAAAAATGATAGCATCCAGAACCAAGAGTACCCGTTGGCGTTTGCCAGTCAGAAGCTTGCTGCCGAAGTAGAAGAGGATCAGCAGGCCGACAGCCTGAAGATTGAAACTGTTTAGGCTCGGATTTTTGGTCCAAAGATAGGTTAGACCGACGGAAAAAACAAGAAATAAGGTGTGGGTAATAAAGGGAAGCATTAAACTTCACTTTACTATTCTAATAAACAAATAACAATTTGTATCATTTTGAACTATATCTATCAAAAGTAATTAGTGAGTGATAATTATTACAGCCTCGCGTCAGTTAGCAAATTCAAAATTTCTCATTTTTGAGTCAGCGATCACGGTTATGCTAGAGTGAATTTGGTGAACGCGAAATTAAGTAGTTTGATCAAACGTTTTACTTGGCTTGACTGGTTATTGCTTTTGTTGCTTTTAATATTTTTACTTTACTTGGTGGTAATTTCGGGAAGTCGTTTTTTTCAGCGCCCTGTTCCGGTAGAATTTTTGGCTGGGGGGGATAGGGAGGCAGCTTCTGTAAAACAAAATAAGATCTGGGTTGATATTTCGGGGAGTGTGGTCTCGCCTGGAGTTTATCAACTCAATGCTGACGCGCGAATCAAAGATGCCTTGGTGGCGGCAGGCGGCTTCTCAGAGGCAGCTGATCGGGAATATATCTCTCGGGAAATAAACCTGGCTGCCAAGATAGTTGATGGACAAAAGATCTTTGTCCCGGCGATTGTTAAAGTTTCCGGAACTGCTGTTAAGGAAGTACTAGGTGCTTCGCAAGAAGCGAAAATAAACCTGAATACAGCCAGTGCCGAGCTATTGATGGACTTGCCCGGTATTGGTGAGGTCCGGGCGGCTGATATTATCAAAGGCCGTCCTTATATCAAAACGGACGATCTGGTGACCAAGAAAATTATTTCCAATGCAGTTTTTGAAAAGATTCGCGACAGGGTAACGGTCTACTAATGAAGTGGAGAATAGCAATCCTTTTTTGTTTGTTGTCTGTGCGGCTTTTGGTGGCCGCTACTACCGAGAATGATACTAAGACGGGTTTGAGAATACCGGTACAGATCGTCAGGTGGAGAGAAAATCTGGCGGCGATCGGGGCAAGGCATCTGCCAGAGCCGGAAAGCGCTCTGGTTCTCGGTGTGGTTCTGGGCTACAAGAGTGCTTTGTCTCCTGATTTTTATCAGGCTTTGATCAATTCCGGCACTTTGCATATGGTAGTGGCCTCCGGCTACAACGTGACGGTGGTGGCGGGGTTAGTCTTGTCGGTTTGCCTGTTCTTTTTTCGCCGAAGAGGAGCGACCTTGTTGGCGATATTGGTTTTGTTTTTTTATATCTTGCTGGCCGGAGGGGAAGTCTCGATTATCCGGGCTGCGGTCATGGGGAGCATTGTTTTTGTGGCGAAGACTTTTGGCCGCGCCAGCAAAGGCTGGTGGAGTCTGATGCTCGCCCTTTGGGCGATGATAATGCTTTCTCCGGTGGTAGTTGGGAGCATTAGTTTCCAGCTTTCGGCGGCGGCGACCTTTGGGGTGATCGTTTTGACGCCTCACCTGACGAGACGGGTGACCCAAAGTGGGGCTGTGGCCTCCGGTTTTATGGCAAAGATTGATTTGATGACCACTGTCGGGGCGCTTTTGGCTACCTGGCCGGTGATCTGGTTTCATTTTGGCAGAGGCAGTCTGGTTTCTTTGTTCAGCAATAGTCTGATCTTGCCATTAGTACCGATCCTCATGGCTCTTGGGGCGCTGATGCTTGCCTCGGGTCTCGTCTTTGCTCCTCTGGCGAATTTTCTTTCCTGGCCGACCTATGCAGTGGCCCACCTGGTGGTGATTTTGGTGAATTGGTTTGGCGGTCTATGATAGAGG
>CAYQLI010000037.1:0-8708 GCA_964418355.1 uncultured Pseudomonadales bacterium
TCCTCAATTCTCTTCGCCATGCCGTTTGTGGATTTGATGTTCACCACCTCAACTTCGATCCCTTTCTTCTTACCTTCAAGCACCAATTGGTCGGTGTGCCAAGTTCGGCCGCGGGCGACGATGCTTAGTTTCATTTTTCCTTTGCTAATTTGTTATCGAATTCGTAGCGCACCGGGTCAATCAGGAAACCACGCAGGTCGCGCCTTCCGATGAGTATTTTCCTGCGCAAATGCTTTCTATCCGAAAGCCCGGCGCGACCCACCACCTTCCGCCCGCCGAGCCAATAGACCAGCCGAATCAGTTTCCTTTTTTCCCGTCCGAGCGCACTCTTAAATTCTTTTTCCCACAAAACATTATCCGGGGACAATAGTCCCAGTTCCTTTGCAAATTCTTTGTCTATCGAAGTACTGTAGGCCCCCGTGTCGAGTTTGGCCAGCGCGCTCACTTTTTTCTTATCGTGGTTCAGTACCTGAACCGTCTCCAGATTTCGTATTACGACTTGGCCTTCCAGGGTTCGCTTCACTCTTCCGGCGAATCGGCTGGCAAACAAAGTCCTCGCCACATTCATCCCCTGTTCCACAGTTTCTATCTCCAATCCTTCGATCCTTTCCAATCTTTTTAGCAATCCTGCATGATTTGCCAGCTGGATTGACAGACCCGGCTGATCGTTTAGCTCGAGGACCAATGGTCCTCGTTCTTTATCAATCAAAAAATCCACCGACAGAAAAGACAGTTTCGAGGCGATCTGGGTCTCAACCGCCAATCTTAAAATTTTCCCCCACTCGGGAATTGCGATCCCATTTACTTTCATATTTGAGTCAGGAAAAAAGCGGATCGGTTCATCCTTACAAACACCATAGGTGGTGATTCCCGTTGCCATATCAATACCGAGACCGATAGCGCCCTGATGTAGATTTGCCTTTCCCCCGGACTCCTCGGTCGGCAGGCGTAGCATCGCCATCACCGGCACTTTGTTATGAACGATCACGCGCACGTCCGGTGTCCCGCCCACCGCTAATTTTCGAAATTTAGGGTGGATCTTGACTCTTTCTTCCACCATCACGGTGTCCGGCAGATCGTTCCTGCTATAGCGCCCCTCGACAATATCTAGAGCATGGAGTGTCAGATCCCGTCCTCCGACCAGCTTGCCGTCAGCCAGCACCCACTTATCAACCTCGACGAGTTTCTTTTTGGCGATGAGGACCCCCTGTCCTCCCAGTCCCTGGACCGGCTTGATGACAAAGCTCCCCGAAAGAGTCAGCCAATCAAATTTCTCCACCGCCGTCCTGTTCTTGAGCTTCGCCAGGAGTCTCGGGTGTGGTATCTCTGCACGAGTCAGTATCCGTTTGGTGAGGAGTTTGTTATCCGCCTTCTTCCGGGCACTTTTTTTGTTATGCCGCAAAAAGTCAGCCGACCTGGCGTTGATTCCCAAGATGTCTCTTAGTTTTGCCATCGAGGTGAGCTTTTTATCCCTTTATTAACTTCCTAAAACGCCAGATCTCCAGTAGACGCAAACCTTTGTAGCTTCCGATCAGAAAGTCCAGGCCGAGAATCGTCAAAACAGATATCTCAGGATTTAGGAGCACCCACTCCTGGATCGCGATTGTTCCCATTACCAGTGAAGCTACGATGGCGATCGCGATCGTTTCGGCCGTCATCAACGCCGCGGTCTGCCAAGTCCGGGTGATCTGGGCTTCAATATTGGATTCTGCCAGCATGATAAAAAGGAGCACCGGGTAGATCCCCAAGCCCACCAAGCGCTCAAGCGACAAGGCCGGGGAAAACAGTAAAAGCACCAAAACCGCCAAGACTACCGCCCAGATCAGCACCGCCATGCGGGGTAAATAAGGCAGTCTTACTTTGTTGATGCCGTATCTTGCCGCCACCGCCGCAATAATGATCGCGAGGAACAGGACCAACCCAGCCAGGATCCCCGTGGAAAGGAAGGCGACTGAAACCAACGCCGGAATAAAGATACCGAAACCATTCAAACCCACCACCTGACGACTGAAAGCCACCAATGCCGCCGTCAAGGGAAAAAGCAAGAGCAAAACAATAGTATTGACGGATACACCGCGATTAATAGCATTTTTTATTCCCACCTTCAATGGATTCAGCCAAACCGGCGAGGTCGCAGATCGGTCGAGCGCCATTTCGATCCTCGAGCGGGAATCAGAAACCTGAGAGACCAACTCCGAAGCCTTGACGGTTCCGCCGGCAGTCGTCATCAGCAAACCCAGTCCGGAAAGCAGCGTCAGAAGCAAAATGGACAGAATCACCAAGCCCTTTTTCATACCCTGTATTATACCTTTTTAGACACGAAATTCCTATTTCTTGAAGGAACAACAGCTACTATTTAGCTGAAGCTACCACACTTTCCATATCTTTGAAGCTGTAGGCCCCGACAAAGGGTGTCGTGTTGACCAGGAAGTGAGGTGTTCCGGAGAAACCCATCGAAACAGCCGTGGCTTGGTCGTCAGCGATCCGGTTATCATACTTGCCACTCTCCAGGCAGTTCTTCATATCGTTCTCATTCATCGCTCCTTTGAGGAAACCGGCAAGCTCGCCTGATTTGGCTTTATCGTTTTTGACGGTCGTATTGATCATATCGTAACCCGCTTTAGTCATCAGGGTGTCATGTACCTGCCAGAATTTACCCTTTTCGTTAGCACAGTAGAGAGCCTTGGTGGCCAACTCGCCCGCACCGTGGCCGTTAGCATACAGCCAGACAAAAGCCGCCTTCCCCTGGTCCACCAGTTTCTTCATTTCCGGTACCGGAGCGACGTATGTTCCCCCGTCGGCAACCACTGTAAATTGTTTTCTACCCGACTGTTCGTCAACTTGTTTATTCAGCTCAGGGTTTTTTCCGCCGGCAATGTGGCAGTAGGGACATGAAGGGTCGGAGAATTCGACGAAAATAAGTTTTGAGTCCTTGTTTCCAAAGGCAATATTCTTTTTGCTATCAACCAGAGCCTTGACCTGATCAGTGGTCACCTTAGGCGCCTGTTGCTGTTGCTGTGGTTGTTGCGTGGGTGCCGCCTGCTGCGCTGCTTGCCCTGTTCCGGCGCCGCCCTTTAGATATTCCACCTGTGAGCTCAGACGGCCAACTAGAAAAGATGCCGCCACCAGCAAAACTACCAAAATCACGTTGTAATTAGGCTTAGGCAAGTGACTCAGCCTCTCCTTCAGTACGTCTGTATTGATGATTTTTTCTTGCGCGGGTTGTTCTTTCTTCTTTGTGACCATGGGTAACATACTACTAGAGTAAGAAGACTCCGTCAATACATATTCCTCGTTTTAGATGTTGGTCGCGGACTGTTCTTCCAACTGCTTGATCCTCATGTCTTGGTCATTGGCCCGCTTTTCCAGGGTCATGATTTTTTCTTCGAGGACTTTCAATTCCTGTTTCACTCGTTCTAATTCTTCCTGCATCATTTCTATTTTTTCCATATCCTCATCTTACACCAATTAGATTAGTCTTCCCACCTGTGCCATTTCACCATCCTGACCTTACCGGTGTCTTTTTCAAATTCCAGCAGGATATAACCAACATTTTCAACCATAAAATAGCGTAGTAGCTCAACCAATATCTGGGGCGAAAAGCTTTCTCCCATCAACCAATTACCAACGAATGATCGCAAAAAATTTCCATGAGAGACGACCCCGATGGTTTCCTCATTGCCATGTTTAGCAATGACCTGGATCAACTTATTCCCCCGCTCCTTAATGTCGAGGAATGACTCACCTCCTTCTGGTTTCCATTCCGGCTTGTAGCGGTTTTCCTGATTTTCGTTCCAAAACTTCTTTACATCTTCATAAGCTACCCCGTGTAAATGTGCTGGTTTATCTCGTGTCTCATGGACGAAAGGGAGTTCCTCCATCGGAAGTCCGGTATCACCAAACAGCAAGCTCGCTGTCTCTTTTGCCCGTTCGAAGGGCGAGTAATAAATTTTATTAAAAGGGATCTTGGCGTATTCTGGTTTCAGAGAAAGCACCCCAGTCCTACCACTCACGGAGAGTGGTGATTCTTCCCTTTGCGAAAGGTTCTTTTCATGCTCGGCGGTCCTGCCGTGTCTGATCAAATAGATTTTCATTCTGCCAATACAAAATTAATTAATCTCCCCGGCACAAAGATCACCTCATATTTTCTCCCCTCGACCCATTTCTTCACCTTCTCATCCGCCAAAGCAATCTTTTCCACCTCTTCCTTGCTACTTGCTACTTGATACTTAATACCAAGTAAATCCCTCGTTTTTCCGTCGACCTGGATCACCATAGTCACCTCTTCATCCACCACCATCTTTGCTTCCGGCCAGGTCATTTTGTGGATCGAGCCGGTGTTTCCCAGTTGCCGCCAGAGTTCTTCCGTCATAAAAGGTGCGAGCGGGGCCATCACCAACAGCAGCGTATTTAGATCCTCGGTGGACAAACCGGTCTTAGCATCACTCCATGAATTAGCAAATTTCATCAAGGCCGCCACCGCCGTATTAAATTTCAATTGCTTGATGTCTTCCCCAACTTTGATGATGACTTTATTTAGTTCCCCTGCCAACTTAGAGTCAGAGTCCTTCCATTTGTTTTCAAAATCATTTTGCAAAAGGTCCCAGATCTTCTCGACAAATCTCCGACAGCCGATGAGTGAGCGCTCACTCCAGGAGATCGCCTGATCCCAGGGCCCCATGAACATTTCATAGATCCGCACCGCATCAGCCCCATACTTAGTTACGACATCATCAGGGTTAATCACGTTGCCCAGACTCTTACTCATCTTCTTACCGTCAGATGCGAGGACCATGCCGACTGACCGCAACCGCAGGAATGGTTCGGAAAAATTAATCAACCCGAGATCAGAAAAAGCCTTGGTCCAGAAACGGGCGTACAGTAGGTGGAGCACTGCATGTTCCGCTCCCCCGAGATACCAATCCACCGGCATCCACTCCTTCATCGCCTGCTGGCTCCAGACTTCCTTATCGTTATGGGGATCCGCAAAGCGGAAGAAATACCAACAGCTCCCCGCCCAGTTTGGCATGGTATCCGTTTCCCGCCTGGCCAGCCCGCCACAGTTAGGGCAGGTGGTTTCGACCCAGTCGGAAATTCGTGAAAGAGGCGATTGACCAGTCTCCGTTGGTTCATATGATTCCAAATACGGCAGAGTTAAGGGTAATTGGTCGGGAGGCAGAGGGACAACTCCATTTTCATCACCGCACTTAGGACAATAAACCAATGGGAATGGTTCACCCCAGTATCTTTGCCGCGAAAATACCCAGTCACGCAAATGATAGGTCGCTGATCTCTCACCAATACCTATTGACAGAAGTTCTTCTAATATCTGCTGTCGCGCCTCTTCACTTTTCATTCCGGTATATTTCCCGGAGTTATATAGCACACCGTCTTCGACAAAAGCTTCCTTCCCGATCATTACAAAATCAGACTTTTCCTTCCATCTTAATTCACCCCCGGAGCTTTGCTTTTTTTTCTTGGCATCGTATATCAACCCTGACTTTAGTGCTGATATCTTCACCCCATTCCAATCTCTAACCTCGAACACCTTATCAGCCGCCCCCAATCTGATTGGCTCAGTCGAACCAAGTAGATATACCTCTCCACCACGGTTCTCAATCGCTTCGATATCCAAGTGCAGGTCTTGTTTTGTCGCCTGAAAATAGAAATCGGCATTTTTTCCCTCAGGGAACATATTGCTAATAGATAATCCCTCTGCCCTCAACAACTCTTTCCACCAAGGAAGGTCGTTCTTGTCTACAAACAAATCTACGTCATCATATTCTCGATATTCCTTGCCCAACAAAACAGACAGTGCCCAACCTCCCTGTAAACCAACGAAGATCCCCTCTTTATTCGCCAAAGCGGCCAGCTTTCGCAGTAATTCCCTGTGAAGATTAGTTCTTCTTTCATAATAAGGTTTGGCATTTTCGTCAACATATTCCCTTTGGGGTAAGATGACCGGTTTGATTGTTAAACCATATCTAATCGCAAAGTCAAAGTCTCGCTGGTCATGAGCCGGCACGCCCATCACCGCCCCGGTCCCAACATTGCCCATGACATAGTCCGCCACATAGACCGGCAATTCTTCATTTGTCAGGGGATTCACTGCCATTAGTCCCGTCACCACGCCGGTTTTTTCTTTATCGGAGGTCGCTCTTTCCTCTTCCGTCTTTATCAAGGCCTCTTCGACATATTTTTTTACTTCTTCATTGCCTGGGAAACCCATTGCCATCCATTCGTTGACTTTTTCCGGCGCCGCTACCACGAAGGTCGCCCCAAAAATCGTATCAATCCTGGTGGTAAAAATCGGCAGTTCCTTGACCTCCGGCACCCCTGGAATAGTGAGTCCGAACTTGACCCGCACGCCATCTTTTTTCCCGATCCAATTCTTCTGCATGGCGAGGATCCCCTCCGGCCAGTCAAGACCGACTGTATCCAGATCCGCGAGCAATCTGTCCGCATAATCAGTGATTCGCATGCACCACTGAGGCAATAATTTCTGTGTTACGGCCGTACCGCACCTTTCGTGGGTTCCGTCGACCTGAACTTCCTCATTTGCCAAACCGGTCAGGCAGAATGGACACCAGTTGATCGGCACCTCTTTCCGGTAAACCAGTCTTTCACCCTTGTCATTCTTAATCGAATAAAGTTTCAGAAAAAGCCATTGGGTCCATTTGTAGTACGCCGGGTCGGTCGTCGAAAATTCCCTGCCCCAGTCATAGGAAAGCCCCAACATCATCATCTGCCGTTTGAAGTTCGCCTCATTATGCGGCACCATATCAATTGGATTTTTCCGGGCTTTGATCGCCGCGTTTTCCGCCGGCAGTCCGAACGAGTCCCAGCCCATTGGCATGAGAACGTCATACCCATTCATTCGCAGGTATCTGGAGATGACATCTACGGCAGTATAGATCCGCACGTGTCCGGTATGTAATCCCGCGCCTGAAGCATAAGGGAACATACCCAGGACATAAGACTTTGGTTTATCGCTTCTTTCCGGAGTAGTGTAGGCTTGCTCCTCCTCCCAACGGGTGGTCCATTTATTTTCAATTTCCGCTGGATTATATTTTTCACCAACTTTCGGCTCGCTCATGGGCTAATTTTAGCACTCTCGCCTGCGTAGTCTGGTATCATGCTATAGATCATGCTGACTTTCCCAAAAGCAGTCATCAACCTCAGTCATCTCAGTCATAACCTCAGGCAGATAAAAAAAGCGGTTTCCCCAAAAACCAAGATCATGGCCGTCGTCAAAGCAAACGCCTATGGCCATGGTCTCCTACCCATCGCCAAATATCTCCGCTCCCTGGGAGTGGAATATTTTGCTGTGGCCCGCCCCGAAGAGGCTCTATCTGTAAGAATTGCCCTCCCGTCCTCCCATATTCTTATCCTTAGTCCCATCCCGAACGAATATTTTCCCGAAATGCTAAGGAACAGTATCACGCTGACACTGACCGAATCAGGGGATCTCAAAAAAATAGCTCGAGTTGCCGAAAGAGAAAAACTGACCGCCAAAATTCATCTCAAGATCGACACCGGCCTAAACCGGGCCGGCTGTAAACCGGAGGAAGTCGGCCGGTTTGTTCAGGAACTATCTCGCCACCCACACATCCAATTGGAAGGAGTTTTTTCCCACTTCGCCGATTCCGGCAACAACAAGAAATTCACCCAGCAACAAATTGATATTTTTGAAAAAGTCGCCCTACCCCTAAAAAATATTTACCCAAAGCTTCTTCTGCATGCCGCCAATTCCGGCGCCATCTTCAATTTTCCTCGTTCCCACTTCGATATGGTCCGCCCCGGCCTCGCCCTCTATGGCCACCTGCCGTTTAAGAGCAAAAAAATCAAACTCAAACCCCTTCTTACTTTGCTGACTCGGATCAATCGCATCCATCTCGTCAAAAAAGGTGAAACCGTCGGTTATGACCGGACTTTCAAAGCCAAAAAGGATCTCCTCGTCGCCACCATTATTGCCGGCTATGGTGATGGCATCAGGAGGTCTCCGTTTCCCTGGCCCCACGCGGAAATCAACGGACAGATCGCTCCCATCATTGGCTTGATTTCCATGGATCAGATCATCCTCGACATCAGCCGGATCCACCCGACTCCAACCCAAAAAACCCCAATCACCCTTCTTTCGGAAACAGGACCTTGTTCGCTCGAGACCATCGCCGCGCGGATTGAGACTAGTCCTTATGAGGTCCTGACCGGTTTTTCTCCCAATCGCATTTCGCGTGTATACTATTTTTAATGCCCGAATTTTCCGGAAAAGTGGTTAGCAACAACCTTATTTCCCTCCGCTTCCCCGAAGGCGGCAAGTTAAGTTCACTCACGTGTTACCCCGGTCAGATCGTCAAAAGGGGCGATCTTCTGGCCACCCTCGACCCGAAATCAACTCAGACTCAGCTTGACATCGAGTTAGCCGACTTTCGCCGGGCCCGCGCCGAATTCGATCAATTGACACGTCAACTTCCGGTTCCGAAAACAGAAGACGAAAAAACGAAAAAAGAAATCGCCCAAAGCAAGCTCGACGTCTCTGTCAAAAATGTCGAAAAATACAAACAGCAACTCGATGGCCTGAATCTTTACTCACCAGCCGATGCGGTCATTATCGCGGCCGATGGTCTCGCCGAAGGCGTGAACGTGACCCCCTCCGGTTTTCCCATTCTCCTCGCTCCCCTTGCTTCAGCCGTCTTTGAATCCCCCGT
>CAYQLI010000037.1:8718-9398 GCA_964418355.1 uncultured Pseudomonadales bacterium
CGTCCCCGAAGAAAATTTCTATCAAATTCAACCAGGGCAAAAGGCCCGACTGACTCTAAAAAGCGGTTTCTCTGCTGATTCCGAAATCATTTTCCTTTCTCCGATCAGTATCAACAGCAACGGTTTTTTCAATGTCCATTTCAGGCTACCACCGATGGACCTTTCTAATTTCCGTCTCGGCACTTCCGGCAAAGTCTCTCTTTAACCGCCCAATCTTTTCTGATACTTCAGCTCACCTCTATCTTTATAGAACAAGCGTTTGGCGAACCCTTTTCTCACCATGACTTCATTGACCAATTGCCCCTCCTTACATCCCTCCGGGTTTTCCATCAGTCCCTCTTTGCTTTGGTTATTGGAAAGATGCATATAGTCATAAGGTAAAAATGCCGGTTTACCTTCACAACCGATCCACACCCAAGCCAAAAGCCGGCCATACTTGTCATCCTGATACCGGTCATATTCGAGCCAGACCGGCTTCCCTTCAATCAGTTTTGTGAGATATTTTGCGGCGTTCTCAAATGTCTTTGACCCACGATCAGGCGCATCCGTTCCTAGCATCCTAACTATACGTCCGTCATCTAACTCAAAAGTATCCCCATCAATCACTTTAGAGACCAAGGCGAAGAAGGGGTGCGTCGCTTCATAACCCTGAAACCTAGCCGTGGTCGTCACACTGGCTA
>CAYQLI010000038.1:0-9333 GCA_964418355.1 uncultured Pseudomonadales bacterium
GCCAGCTCGGTGGGGAAGAGCTGTGCTTCATAGTGCATCTGCTTCCCTTTCAGCAGTTCGGCCACGCGGGTCGCGGCCATCGCCGCACCCACGCCGCCAACGCCAAACGCCGTCGCCACCGCCTCGGGAAGATCGTTCTGTGCCGGCCGCCCCGCGGTCATAAGCTCTCCTTTGTATTTGCTGGCGAGTTGCGTGGCATCTGCCATGCCCAGATTTAGCGTGTCCACGTAGGCGGTGATTGCAGCCGCAGTGGTCAGACTCTTGAGCTTCGCGTGCTCCTCTTCGGTGATTTGGAACAACATTCTTTTGGCCATTAAAAACCTCCGTTTCTTTGGCCTATCTTAAGAGCAAATTACGTACATGAAGTACGATTAGTGATATCTTAGTTTATTTCGCCGGGAAATTCAACCTATAACATTGACTAGAAAGCGCCGCAAGAAAACCGGCTATTATCAAACAATATCTTTTAAACGCTCTCTCGCCATCAAAAAGGCAAGTACAGTTTGCGCCGTGGGTACCTGCTCTTGAGTTAAAGAGATATATGCCTCCTCAAAAGGAAGTTTCTTCACTTCCAAATATTCATGCTCATCTTTTGGCAGATTGGATTCCTCCAAACCCGTTGCCAAAAAGATATGGAACTTCCCGGTTGTGTAGTTAGAAGGATAGTAGGATACGAGATGAACAAGCTTCTTGGCTTTTCTTCCAATTTCTTCTTGTAATTCACGATTCGCTGTCGCTTCAATATCAGCAGTTGTTGGATCTATCGTCTCAACCAAACCGCTAGGAAACTCCCAGACAAATCCTCGTCGTGCCAATCGCCACTCCACTTTGACATATACATTTCCATCCTGGTCCACCGGGATAACTATCACACCATCTTTTATCTTGATATAAGACCAATCAACTTCTTTACCCTCAGGGGTTAAAAGATGTGAGTTGACCACTACCAGCCTATTCGCATCGTCGTAGACTTCAGTCTCAGAAAGCACTTGGAACGGTTTCAGTGTTGTTGTAATCTTCATCTCACAACAATTATAAACCTCTTCCAAACGGCTGGACAGCAACAGATTTGGACTTTGGATTAGTTCTTGGGAGCCTCGCCGTAGATCCTGATCTCCGTGCCTGGATTGCCAGCATCGGCTCGGGTCGCATTCTTTTCCCCTACAGTCGGCTGGGACCAGTAAAACAGCACCTCAGCGTCTTCTGTACGCATGTTCACACAACCATGGCTCATCGGGCGACCGAAGTTATTGTGCCAGTAGGTTCCGTGGAGGCTAAAGCCCCTTGAAGCTGGTATCTTGGCGTTACCGAAAAACATGACGAATGGGACGTTCGGCAGGTAGTAATAGGTACCAAGAGTAGGATTACCACCGGACATTTTGATGTAGCGGTACTTGCCCCAGATATTGAACGTGCCTGTAGGCGTGGGGTACCACTTCCCCGATGAGATCAGGAACTCATAGACTTTCTGATTGCCTTCGTAGGCATAAACCTTCTGGTTGGTCAGGTCAACCTCGATCCGTTTTGGGCCGGTACTCTCGCCGAGAACCCTAGCCAGCCTCCCAGGGTAAACCTCGCTGGAGGCCACTGCTTGACCATGGAACGTACCCTTGGTATCATTCCGGTCGTATTCACCGGTCAGGCTCTCAGGCACGATCGGGTTCTGGTGAGCGAAATACTCAAAAACAGGCCTGAAGCCACCAAAAGCACCTACCAAAATCAATAAAGAGATGCCCAAAGCCAGTTCTCCCAGACGGTGATAAAGCAATCTCATATCACCCATTATGAGGTTAAAAAACCTCTAATGTCAACCGATTTTGTCAGAGTAGGGAATAGGCGGATACATCGGTCCCTTCGATATACCCTAAACTTGCATTATGGCCTATATTATGCTATAATCCTCGCTTATAGGTTGAATAAACCAAACTATGATAGGAAACTTTACCGCCACCATCCTAACCACTTTGATCATGGCCTTCGCTTCTCCCTCCGCCGCGATCAAACCCAATATCACCGATAAGGTTATCGGTGAAAAACAGTTCTCCCTTGAAAACCGTTACGCTGTCAAAAGCGTGAACGAGATCATGAAAAAGAACATTCTTCTGAATATGGCTTACTTGGAGGGTACTGTCACCAATAAGTCTGACATTGATTGGGACAAAGTAACTTCTGCCTTCCACTTTGAGAAAACTCTTAAAGCCGGAGAAACCTTTGCCTACCATGAGATCGTTCGTCCGGAATATAAGGATAGCCTTGCCTTCACTACTAAGGCCCGCTTTAACGCCTCTGACGGCTTCCTTTCTGACGGCTACCTCTATGGTGATGGTGTCTGCCACCTTGCCTCTTTGATCAACTGGGCGGCTATTGACGCTGGTCTAAAGACCGTCGTGCCTAAGGACCATAGAAGCGTGGCCCACATCCCTGATATCCCTGACGATTACGGTGTGTCTATCTACATGGATGCCAGTAAAGGTGCCGGTGCCAATAACAACCTCTACATCACCAACACCAAGGACCATGAAGTGAAATTCCACTTTGATTACGATGGAACCGATCTTAAGGTTTACGTCACCGAACAGGTCTAAAACTAGCCTTATTGTAGAATGAGACATGGCCAAGGAATTATCCCGACGTCAGTTTCTCAAACTCGGAGCTGTCGCCGCCATCTTGCCTTTTTTCCTAGTCGGGGATACAAAACCCAAAACCTCACCGTTCGTTAACTCTCTCCCCAATTATCAGCGCATTCGCCGGGATGAAATCACCGGTATCAGATTCGATCTGGATGACGAACGTCTCAATTTCAACGAAGCTTACATGCTCGCTCTGCGCATGGGACGGGCAAATCTGACCTTGAACCTTGATCACTGGCGACCACCATTGACACCGGAAACTCTCAAGGACTGGGCCAAGGAAGTAGTTCTCCAAATGTACGCCGAAGGCATGATTGACAAAATCACAGTCCCCGGACTGGATTTTTTTGATCCCGAAGATAGCGAAGATGTTAACCATCTTTTGGGTTCTTCTGATTGCGAGAAAATAGCTAGTTTTTCCTCTCGTTTCCTCAACCGCTTCGCCGGTTGGCACGACTCGCCCGACTGGCCGGGAGTTGCCGTCCACGAATTGGTACACACCCTGGCTCAAAACGAAGAGCTTTGTCGCAATCTGAATCGTCGGCCCCAACTCGAAGCCACCGCTCAGGTAGCTACCATCAAACTCTTGACCGCAATGGCAGTGCGCGGCAACGGTTTTGCCTTCCGTGCCTTTGTTTGGGATTTCACCGATATCTGTCTGAGAGCCGCCGAGGCGCTTTCTGATGATGACCAAAAACAAGAGAGGTTTCACAAATTACGCTCAGTTATCCACCCCGGGATTCTTTCGCAAGCTTTGGACGAAAAACTTGGCCGTGAGTACGAATACAATGGATCCGATCACCTGGAAATTAGTCGAAAATATGGCCTCGTGCCGCTCGAGATGATCATGAAGGCCCACCTGACAAACAAATCTATCGTCACCGGTCTCGAATTGCCCCTCAAATTTTTCTTCCCCAGCGGGGATAATTACGTTGACCTACCCCATTACGAGGAAAGAACTCTGGATATACGCGACTGGGCCTGGCTCATGGCCAATCTGGAAGATGTCACCAAAGCTTTTGCCCGTCTTCCCGAGACCTCCATTGTCCGTTAGAAACTTTGCCTCTTGCCCCATCAAATTCATCGTGCTAGAACTGATAGCTATGGATAACCAAAAGACTCTCACTACGATCACCAATCTGACCGGCCTGATCAATGGTCACATTGCCGGCCTGGACCGGGAAAAAGAAAATCTCGGCAAACTCTCGGAAATGCTCAACGATATCCTAGCCAATGATCCCTCCTACAAAGAGGCGAGCGACAAAGCCAAAGAAGTGATCAAGGAAAAATCAAAAGCCAAAGCCAATGTTCTGGCGCAAACCCATCCTCACGATATTTCTTTCAAGATCAAGGATAGCCGCATCGAGATCAGGCAGCTTTCCTTGGAACTAAGCAACTTCCTCACCGAATACCAGAAATTGACCGGCAGCAGCGAATTCGAAGGCGAAGATGGCGAAATGCGCCAGATCGTCACCACTGCCAGAGTCGTCGGCAAAACCAACTTTGGGGACAAGCCCGAGCACGAAGCTTAGAAAAAGGAGGCTGAACCTGGTAAAATATACCCATTGGGTCCGTAGCTCAGTTGGTAGAGGGTTCGAATCCCACCGGGCCCACCATTTCACTATCACTTGCACCGATAGCTCAATTGGATAGAGCACCAGTCTTCGGAACTGGGTGTTGCAGGTTCAAATCCTGCTCGGTGCACCAGCTTGCCCACCGATTCGGCGGGCTTGACACTGTTTGCCATCATGTGGCACGATACTGCTAAGATTAATCTGCCCTATGTTTAAAAGTCTCGTCAAAAAAATTTCCATATTCGCCTCATTGTTTCTGATCACTTTGGTCCTTTTGGAATACGCCGACGTCGTCAATCGGCCACTGCCCCAAGTGGCGGGAGCAAACAGTACTCTACCCAACATCGCTGTACCAGACTACACCACCGTCTTTTCAGCCCTCCCAAATAAAAAGACCGATATTGTCACATCGGTAAAGACCGCCGACGCCCGGGCTGAAATACTGCGCCAATATCTGGCTCACTACAATTCTCCCTTGGAAGAGCATGCTGACCTGATCGTCGCTATGTCAGACCAATATGACTTTGACTATCGCTGGCTGGTCGCCATCGCCATGCAGGAAAGTACCCTCTGTAAGTTCATCCCTGAAAATTCCTTTAACTGCTGGGGGTGGGGGATCTATGGCGACAAAGTCACCCGTTTTGAAAGCTATGATGAAGCCATCAGAAGAATCGCTCCTCAGTTCAAGAAAATCTTCCTTCAAGATAAACACTACAAGGACCCCATGAAAGTAATGAAAACCTACACTCCGCCCTCTGACGGTTCCTGGGCCGAGGGTGTCTCTCAATTCTTCGAAGATCTCCAATAATTTGTGCCGGGGAGAGGACTCGAACCTCCAAGCCCTTACGGGCAATAGGTCCTAAACCTATCGCGGCTACCAATTTCGCCACCCCGGCATGTGAGATATATTTTACCCCAAACCTCCATCTCTGGCATGCTTAATGTATAATTCACGGCATGGAAATCAAACTTGAGAAGCAAGAAAAAAGTACCGCTCTGGTCAACGTCATTGTTCTGGCAGCCGAGGTTGCTACCGAAGAAGCTCACACTCTCGAGCATCTGGCCGAAGAAACCACCATCAAAGGCTTCAGGAAAGGCAAGGCTCCCCTCAATCTCGTCAAGACCAGCCTCGACCCGGAAAAGCTCAAAGAGCGGACCATTATCCATCTTTTGGGCCACGCCATTGATCAGGCGGTCAAAGACCTCAAACTCAAGGTCATCGCCAATCCTCACCTGACCAAGGAAGATACCAGCAAAACCGACTGGGCCTTTACCCTCGAATTTCCTCTCTACCCTGAGTTCACACTAGGGGAGTATCAAGCCAAGATCAAAGCCTCCGCTAGCGCCGCAAAACCGGAAAATGATGATAAAAAACTGAAAGTTATTTTCGACACTCTTCTCGATACCGTCAAGATGGATATTCCCGAAGCCCTCATCGCTGAAGAGGTGAATCGCTCCTTGGGGCGCCTAGTGAGCCAAACCGAAGCTTTGAATCTATCCATCGCTGATTACCTGAAATCCATCAAAAAGACCCCGGAAACCCTCCGCGAGGAATACCACAAAACGGCAACCGAAAGTCTGAAGCTGGATTTCCTGCTTTTTGCCGTTGCAAAAGACCTAAAATTGACAGTCTCTGAGGAAGAAGTAAAATCATTACAGGGAGCTGCAGACGTCAAGGCTGAGAACCGCCCGTACCTCGAAAGCGTCCTTCTCAAGCGCAAGGCTGTTGACAGCCTCCTGAAACTTTGATATTATAGGCCAACATGAACCAGTTAGGCAGTCTGACCAAAACCAGCACAGGCACGAAACCAGCCCTTCCAAAGGTAAATAACTTCCTGGAATCTCTCAAAAACAACCAGGCGGCCCCGATGGGTGGTCATTTTGAGTCTCCCTTTGGAGCCAATCCTTTTGCCGAATTCAACCGTCAAAAAGAGATCGAAAAACAGCGCGTCGCCCAATTCCACCAGGCAAGATTGAAGGAATGGGAACAGGTCTACTCCGCCAAAGACAAACAGGTCGAGAAAAAGATTGAAGAGATCCGACAGGAGCTTCAGGCTCTGGCCAAACAGATCGTAAAATACGATCAAAACATTATCCAGGCAATCCAAACTCAGGTAGTTACCCCGGGCGTTTACCATATCTCCTTCTTCGAACACATCAAACAGATCATCGCCCTGATCAGAAAGAACGTCAGTGAGGCGAACTCCTGGCTTTCCGTCTTCAAAAAGCGCTCTGCCCAAAAGGGTGGTGCTTTCTGGAACAACACCAAAAAGGGTGGTACCTCTTACATGATGAGTGGTGAGCACTCCGCCGCCCGCTCCGCCGGTTAAAACCCAAACATTCACATGTCAGAAAAACAACATACCTACACGCATGAAGATCACGCATCATATCTACATGAAAATCGTAATTTTTTCATAGAACTGGCAGGAAAAGCTGCATTGGGCGAAGTTACCGTAGAAGATATTGCGAAACTTTTCGAAATCCATCAACGCTTTGAAGAAATAGTTCGGTCCGAAACACTGGACGAATCAACCAATACCACACTAAAGCAAGTCAATGAACGTACTTTGGGTATTATTGCCTCTGCTCTTAACCAGTGCGCCTTCTTACCGAATGGGCGCAAATCCTGATAAAATATACCCTTAGTTGCGCATGCCAAGGGCTATAGCCCCTGAGTGAGCGTAGCGAATCGAAGGGCCCGTGGCGCAGTTGGTAGCGCGTTTCATTGACATTGAAAAGGTCATTGGTTCGAGTCCAATCGGGCCCACAATAATGGAGGAACGCTCCTCTCTGCCGGTAGTCGCCCGCGCGAGAGCGGCCGCGCGGAGCGATGCGAAGGGCTTTTTGTATTCGACTCTAATTTTTCCCTGGTCTAAAAGATAGTTCGAGCCAACTCTTTTGGCAAAATCTTTGATTTTGCCATTTGTATTTTCTTTGCGCGCGATTTTTTGCGCCTGCAGGGCGCAATCTATGAATTCATTCATTGGTTCGACCCAGCTCGAGCCGCCCTCCGCCGTTTTCTTCAACTGACCCTCAAGTTTGGTCTTTTCGTCAAACAGCTGGTTTTGCTTCTTCCGGTAGATTTCTTCCATCAAATTCTGTTCAAGATACAAGTCGAGCAGTCTGTCGGTTTTCACCTCAACCTGATTTAACTCACTCTTAATCTGTTTTGCTCTCTGGTCACAACTTTGCTGGTCATTTATAGCTTCTTCTTCGGCCCAAGTTAGCCAATGCTTTGCCCAGGAGGCGGGGAGGGCAATATCGGCAATACTGGCCTGGAGCTGACCAACCAACTTGTCTTCGGGGATAAAAGGCTGGGAGCAGGACTTTCCCATTTTTTTGGAACAGCGGTAGTAAACATATCTGACCTCACCTCGGGTCGTAGGGTAGTGTTTGACGTGCTCTTCGGCGGTAATTGCCCCTCCGCATTCGTGACAACGGATCAGGCCAGTGAAGGCAAAGTTGTGACCATGCTTTCGGGGTTTACTCTTAAACTTGACTTGTTCTTGAACTTGGTCAAACAAATCCCTGGAAATGAATTGTTTGTGAACGCCTTTATGTTTCTCGCCGGAGTAGGTAAGTATGCCAACGTAAAAGGAGTTAGTGAGCATGATTTTCACCGGGGTTTGATGCAGTACCTCCCGACTCCGGCCATGAATTCCGTGGGTAGCAAGAAACTTACCGATATCCTGATAGCTGTACTTTCCGGTCGCAAACAATTCAAATGCTTGTTTGACAACCGCCGATTTCTTTCTATCAATCTTAATTGTTCTGGTTTGAGGACAGTTAAGGTAGCCATGGGGTGCCTTGCTTGGCCAGACACCATTACGGATTTTCTGCCTCAACCCTCGGCTGACATTCTCACTCAAATTGTCCACATAGTATTTCGACTGGCCAAAGGCAATGTTGAGCATAAACTTGCCTTGGGGGGTGTTCTCAAACCAGAACGTGGGAAATTTAAGGCTATTGAGTTTGCCGATATCCAGAAGATAGATGATCCTTCCTCCGTCAACCGAGTTTCTGGCAAGACGGTCTGGGTGCCAGGCTAGTAAGCCGTCAGCCTTACCAGACTCCACTAAATGTAACGCCTCCTCAAATTTTATCCTCCCCGGAACCTTGGCCGTCTTGCTCTCAATGATCCAATCAATCACCTCCAACCTCTCTTTTCCGGCAAACTCCTTCAATTCGGCAATTTGGGATTCGATCGACAAAACCTGCTTGTCTTTCTCGTCAGTCGATTTCCGGCAGTAGGCAATATATTTCACCTTACTACCATTTAACCATAAATTTCCCGAAACTTGTCAACCCACAAGTTTCACCTCTTTAATTTTTGCGTTTTCTGCCTACTTTTAGACCGCGAATACAAAAAGCCCTTCGCATCGCTCCGCGCGGCCGCTCTCGCGCGGGCGACTACCGGCAGAGAGGAGCGTTCCTCCATTATTGTGGTCTTCTTTAGAGAAATTCTAACGTATTTCCGGGAAAATCATTAAAGTGGAGCTCACCGCTCCGCGTGCGCGCCCCCACCCGCGCACGCCTCGCGGTTCGCACTAAAAGAGTTGGCTCGAAAAGAAAACGCAAAAATTTGAATTATTACAGGATACTATTTCTACTTGAAATGAGGCAAAAGTGGTAAAATGCGATGATAACCAATTTTGAGGGAGCAACCCTATATGAATATCAAGTCAAGACAAAGAGTTAAAGATCACGGCGAGGTTTTCACCCAAGAAAGAGAGGTGCATGCCATGCTTGATCTTGTAAAAGATGAAACAGAAAGAATTGAGTCCAGATTCCTTGAGCCTGCGTGTGGAGACGGCAACTTTCTCGCACCAATCCTCGAGAGAAAGCTTGCAATAGTAAAAAAGAAATATGCATCGAGCCAGACCGAATTTGAACGAATGACAATAATTGCGATTGGTAGTATATACGGAGTGGAACTGATGAGGGATAATGTCGAGGAGTGCATAGATAGACTATTTGACATTGCAAATCAAATGTATACAAAAATATTTAAAGAAAAGAGTAAAGATGACTTTAGAGACAGTATTAGGTTTATTTTGAGGAGAAACATTTTGCAAGGAGACGCTCTCACCCTTAAAGAAGTTGATGGCATAAAATACATAATTTTT
>CAYQLI010000039.1:0-5625 GCA_964418355.1 uncultured Pseudomonadales bacterium
CACAGACTGTTTTCGCACTCGATACCAACAACCGCTTTTGAAATAAGATCTTTCATTCCCTCCTCTTTGAGAAATGGCAATTCTTCGATCCCGCCGTAGCTCTTCACTAATGTATCAACTTCGGCTTGATCAGTTTTTTTGAAAATTAGTAAATCTGGCCTCTTTATTTTTCCAAGACCGGCCGCCTCAAGTCTTTCAAAATATAGCTCAAATTCTCGTACGGTTCCATGTGGTGCAGTGCTACTAGGCCCATAGGGTATTGCATAAAAATTAGTTTGTTCGTTTATAGACTGAGTCAATCTGTGTTCACTCCAGACACCCTGCGACCATCTCATTAAAAAATCACTGCCTCTTAATTTTCTTGGATTTAATAAAAACTCGTCCCAAGTAATAACATCTAAATAGTCTAACCCTTCTGAGACATTTTCCGCTGTTACTGAAAGAGCTATTTCAAAAGGGTGGTTTTTATCCTGTTTCATATCTGTTTTCTAAACTACTGTCTATGTTACTGGTTTATTTTACTCCTATCTCAGATACCTATATCATGGCTAATTCCAATAATTGCCGGTAGAGAGCTGCAAAGTAAGTTTTAAAGCCAGCTATCGACGCATGGGGTGGCAACATTGAACTTGACATTAGATATTCATTAGATATATGTTAGATATAGTTATTAGTTTTTAATCCAAAAATGAGCATATCGCTGACTCCGAAGCAGAAGAAAGTATTAGATTTCATCTCCGCCTATATTTCTGACAAACGCTACTCCCCTACCCAAGAGGAGATCGCGAAGAAGATGAAGCTATCGGTGCCCACCGTAAATACATATATCAAGATCTTAGTTGAGAAAGGCTACGTTCAACGGGGATCGGGGGCAAGAAATCTATCTCTGACTCAATCTCCAGGTGTCGCCCGTGAGGTAAGAAAGTTCGAGATCGGCATCATTGGCTACGGCATCGTCGGGCAGGCGGTTCATTATGGCTTCTCCAGAGCGAACGTCCATATATATGACAAATATAAGAATACGGATAGCTTGGAATCGGTCGTGGCGAATTCCGAATATATCTTTATCGGTCTACCGACCCCCACTATGGCTGATGAGTCCGGCATTGACCTCTCGATCGTGGATGAGATGGTGGCAAAAATCGCCAAACTGGCTTCGGGAACGGACAAGATCATCATTATCAAGTCGACGGTGACACCGGGAACGACAGTGAAGTACATCAAGAAATATCCTAAGGTGCTGTTTTGCTTCAATCCGGAGTTCCTACGCGAAAGCTCGTTCCTGTCCGACTTTGTGAATACGGATAGAATCGTGATCGGGGCCGAGAGCGATGATGTGTTCCGCCGGGTCTCGTCTCTTTACCAGTCAATCACGCCAATGGTGCCTATCTATTACACCGACCCCACTACGGCGGAGATGGTCAAGTACATGGCCAACTGCTACCTGGCCACCAAAGTTATCTTTGCCAACGAAATGTATGATGTTTGCGAAAAGATCGGGGTGAAGTATGAGGAGGTGAAAAAGATGGTGGTGGCTGACTCACGCATCAAGGATACCCATCTGGATATCACGACGACCCGGGGGTTTGGCGGGAAGTGCTTCCCGAAGGATCTATTGTCGCTGCGAGCAATGGCGAAGGCTCGTGGGGTGGACACGGCACTCATGGACGCGGTCTGGAAGAAAAATCTGGCCATCAGAAAGGTGCGTGATTGGGAAGAAATCCCCTTTGCGGTGAGTAAGCCTGGTTTCGGAAAGAAGAGCTAGGCAGTGTTACGGTCTCGATATGGTCGTGCGTGGCTGAAAATGGTAAAATATGGCTGTTTGGGTCCGTAGCTCAATGGTAGAGCAATTCCCTTTTAAGGAAGCGGTTGTGGGTTCGAGCCCCACCGGGCCCACCCCTTTGGCCCCGTCGTCTAGTGGTCTAGGACATCTGGTTTTCATCCAGAAGATCGCGGGTTCGATCCCCGCCGGGGTCACCGAGAGTAACAAATCATCTGCCTCCGAAAGGGTCGCCCGCGCGAGAGCGGCCGCGCGGAGCGATGCGAAGGGCTTTTTGTACTCAATCCGGAGTTGTTTGTCTTTCAAAAAGAAGTTCGAGCCGATGTTTTTGGCGAATGAACGAAGTTCATCGCCAGCAGTATTTGGTCGCGCGATTTTTTGCGCCTGTAGGGCGCAATTTATGAATTCTTCCATGGGTTCGAGCCAGTGAGAACCCCCGCCCTCCGTTTTAGCTATCTTGTCCTCGAGGTTTTGTTTGGAAACAAACAGCTCGTTTTTCTTTGACTTGTAGGTTTGAGAGTCGATAGTGCCGTCAAGATAGCTATCTAGGAGGAGGTTGAGTTTTCCATCTATGGTCTGTATTTCGGACTTGAGCCTGGTTAAAGATTCCTGCGCAGATTGCTGTTCAATTAACCTGTCCCGCTCGAGCCAGTTGAGCCAATCCTTGCCCCAGCGTTTGGGGAGGGCGGCGCTAGCAATGAAACCCACGAGTTGATCTTTGAGTTTGGACTCCTCCAGATACGGCTGAGAACAAGGTTTGAGTTTTTTGGTACAGCGATAGTAGGTGAAAGTTTGGTCATTGCCGTTTTTGTAGTGTTTGGTGTGTGATTCAGCCGTGATGGTGGCGCCGCACTCCCCACAACGCATTAGACCGGAAAAAGCATGGTCATGACTTTTGTATTTCGAGGTTCCTTTTAGCTCCAATTTCTTCTGAACTTGATTAAAGAGCTTCCGAGAAATGAATTGATCGTGTTTGCCTTCGAAATATTCGCCGTTAAAGTGCATAATACCGATGTAGAACTGGTTGGTGAGCATGGTGTGGACACGAGTGATGTTGACCTTTTGACCATTTCTTTTGGTGATACCACCACGATACAAAAAATTAACTATATCGGTAAAAGAAACTTTTTCTTTGGCGAAGATTTCGAAGGCTTTTCTGACGACTTTGCTTTTTTCCGGGTCCAGCTCTATGCCTCGAGTGTTTTTGTTGTTGAGGTAGCCATATGGAGCTTGAGATGGCCAGACGCCATTCCTGATCTTTTGGCGGAGACCTCTCTTTACGTTTTCTGACAAGTTGTCGACGTAATACTTACTTTGACCGAAAGCGAGGTTGAGCATAAATTTACCTTGCGGAGTGTTATCAAACCAGAAGGATGGAAACTTGAGGTCAAGGAGCTTGCCTGTGTCGAGAAGGTAGATGAGGTATCCGCCATCGATAGAGTTGCGAGCAAGTCTATCGGGATGCCAACTAAGAATGGCGTCGGCCTCGCCGCTTTCGATCATTTTCAGAACTTTCTGAAAGATTGGTCGGCCGGGTGTCTTGGCTGTTTTCGATTCTGAGAAAGTGGCGACGATCTCAAGCTTTTCCCTGATGGCGAATTCTCTTAATTCAGCAATCTGGGCCTCAATGGACAAGACCTGTTTGTCTTTTTCATCAGTAGACTTCCGGCAATACAGAATATATTTGGGCATTACTATCAATTTACCATAACTTACCCGAAAGGTGTCAACAAACAGGTACTGTCCTCTTGTTTTGCGTTTTCTGTTCTTTTTTCTTTTTGAAGACAATACAACTTAAAGCCCGAGGCAATCGCTCCGCGCGGCCGCTCTCGCGCGGGCGACCCTTTCGGAGGCAGATGATTTGTTACTCTCGGTGAGCTATTTTAACGATGTTCGTACCTATTTTAGTACAAATTACTAATTGGCTCACCGCTCACCCAGCGCCCCCTCCCGCTGGGCCTCGCGGTTCGCCAACTGCCTGACCATCGGCTCGAACTGCGCGAAGCGCATAAAAAGAACAGAAAACGCAAAATCTTATATCCTATATATAGCTGGCGGCTCTAGAATTTTATTGTGCTATCGCGAGTAATAGTTGTTAGTGTCAAGGGAGCATGGAGCGTTAAATGGCTGTATAATTGAGCCGTCACCTGTTGATATAAACTATGGACTTACCTCCAATAAATAGGCCAATAAGACAAAGCAAGCAAGTCAAGACTGTTAATGCAACTTATCTTGGAAATATCGCGCTAGATATTTGGCGACTTCGTAATCGAATATCTAAGATAGGAGATAAGATTACCGAAGATTCTCTAAAGCCACTTATTTATTCTCTAGATAGTTGCGAACGGAACTTATCTAGCATGGGAATTGAAACGAAGGACAACTACACTGGTGAAGTCTATAAAAACTCTATGAATGTAGATGTGGTCACATATGAATCAGCTGAAATGGAGTCGAGCGAAGCCATTGTAAAGGAAACAATAGAACCTGCTATTCTCATCCAAGATGTATTATTCCATAAGGCAAAGGTAGTTGTTGTCACACCAAAAACTTAAATATGTCACAAGAGTTTATACAAATAGGAATTGATCTAGGTACTACCAACTCTGAAGTTGCTGTTTTCATAAACGGCAAAGTCGAAATTGTTAAGAACATCTACCAAGATTCATTTACCCCTTCGGTCTTCGGAATAGACAAGACCGGGAATAAAGTGGTCGGAAAAAAGGCTTACGAAAACTTATTTAAAAAGGCAACCGCTGATGAAGTAGAAAATAACAAAGCTGAAATTAAACGACTCATGGGGACCGCTGATAAAATTGAATTTCCGCGCATCAAAAAATCTCTTTCGGCAGAAGAAATATCTGCGGAAATATTAAAGACATTAAAAGAAGATATTGGTAGAAAATACCCAGAGCTCGACTCCCGTTCGGTGGTTATTACTGTCCCAGCATACTTCTCTATTCTTCAGTCAGAAGCGACGAAGCGTGCCGGCAACCTTGCAGGTTTTGAGCATGTTGTTTTACTGCAAGAACCAATAGCAGCAGCTATTTCCTACGGTTTTCAGTCATTAAAGAATCAGAATTGGCTTGTATATGATTTTGGTGGAGGCACTTTTGATGTGGCTCTTATTTCTTCCCGTGATGGATCATTGACGGTTCTTGAAACTGGCGGCGACAACTATCTCGGTGGAAAGAACATTGACTGGGCTGTGGTTGAAGCAGTGATGGTGCCTGAGATTATAAAAAAGTATAAATTAAAAGACTTTACTCGTTCAAATCCTAAATACCAAACAGTGTTTTCACGATTAAAGTATTTAGCAGAAAGTGCAAAAATTGATCTTTCTCAGCTCAAAAAAACTTTAATTGAAATCGACCTTGAAATAAAAGGTGGTAAAGAAATCTCTATTAACATTGAGTTTGAGCGACCACGTTTTGAAAAAATAATTGAACCATTTATTAAGAAAACAATTGCTATCTCTAAGGAAACAATCAAAAACGCTGGCGTCACTTATGATGCAGTTAATAAGGTTATCTTAGTTGGAGGACCTACTCAGATTCCCTGTCTTCGTAAAATGATTGAGGAGTCGCTAAAAATTAAGGTAGATACCACAGTGGATTGTTTGACCGCTGTGGCAACTGGAGCTTGCTTATATGGCCTGAGTCAACGCATCCCCGAAAGTGCAAAGACGATAAAGGACAAAAATCCAAAAACTGTTACCATAAAGCTCAATTATCCCAGCCTCACATCAGAAACTGATGAGCCAATTAGTGGTTCCATCCAAAACACCAATGACGACGAGTATATTCTTCAAATTCAGAGTGAAAGCGGTCTTTACACAAGTCCCA
>CAYQLI010000039.1:5635-9323 GCA_964418355.1 uncultured Pseudomonadales bacterium
TTGCTTTGAAAAAAGGTAAATTCTTAGAGAGTATTACCATTGAACCCAATAAGACTAATCAATTTTGGGTTTATCTTTTTGACGCAGAAGGCAATGCCATCCCTGTTGAACCAGATTCCTTTGTAATTACACATGGACTCTCTCTAAGTGGAGCACCCATTGCCCACTCAATAGGCATCGCTCTTCAGAAGATAACCGATTCTGAGAATAAAGCAGAATTTGATGTCTACTTTGACAAAGGTAGCATTTTACCCCTCAAAGAGAAGACTAAGAGCTATCGCACTGCTCAGAAAATCTTACGCGGAGATGACGCCGAACTACCAATTGTTGTTTTTGAAGGTGAGGATAAGAATCCTGAGAATAACGATTTTGTATGCAGACTTGGTATAAATGGCAAAGAATTGCCTCACGATCTCCCCATTGGTACTAACATCGACGTTAGCATTTCACTTAATGAGTCGCGAGAACTTAGTGTCAGCTACTATATCCCGTCAATTGATAAGGGTGGCAATCTAAGAGTTACTAATGTGGATGAATCACTCGATGTTGATAAACTTTCAACTAATCTTAAGGAGGAAAAAGAGAAGTTTAATAAAGTTACGGACCTATGTAGTGAAGAGGAAAGAGAAGCAATCAACAACTTATTTGAATCAGCGACGACAAGTGTCCAAAACGCTAATGTTGATCAAGATGACAAGAGAAAAGCAAACAAAGATATCAAGGAGTTGCGTGCTCGGGTAGAAAAGATATCAGAAAGCAAGAAGGGCGATAAGTTAAAGGCCGAATTTAATAATCTTCTCGAGATTGTGCCGATCCTTATTGCACATGCACCTGAAGATACAAGTAAGGCAAGGGATGTTGAATTGCTTACTACACTCACATCCGAGGGTAAAAAGGCGGCCTCAGCGAATAACGAAGTGCGATTAGCACGTACCAATGAACAATTAACGGCCCTTGCTCTTAAATATTACTATGCGAATCCGCAAAGCTGGATAGAACAGTTTGCTCGACACTCGCAAGGAGAATTTACCTACACCAATCCTCAGGCAGCAAAGTATTTCATTGAAAAAGGCAAAAAGGGTGTTGATGCAAATAGCACGGATGACGTTAAAGACGCAGTACTAGAACTTCAAAACCTGATGGTTGATAAGAGTCAAGCGTCTCTTACCACCATGGTGTCTGGATTAACCCACTAAACATTATGGAAAACCCATTCTCAACAAATGCCTACTACCTCCTCGGACTTCCTGTATCAGCAGATCAAAGCGAAATAAAGAAAAAGGCACGCTTAATTTCTGCACAGCTTGGCATCGGCGAGACAGCATTAGAGAGTGACTTTACTACAATAAAGGTTGATCGTTCTGAGGACTCTTTGAGAGATGCCATACAACGACTATCGAGTCCTGTTAAAAAAATTCAGGAGGCGTATCTTTGGTTCAGCGATGAGAATTTAAATGAGTTGGCTAAAATCAGTAATGTTGATAATTTAGGCGAAATCTATACTTATCTTTCTAAACATTCTGAACAAAAGAGTAAGTGGAACACCAAAAGAGATTTTGCTCTTTTTCTTACGCAACTTCTCTTTTTCAAGAAAGCTAATAAAAAGTATCTCAAAGAGTCGTTGGTGTTATGGCATGAACTCATTTCTTCGGAGTCAGCATGGAAATATTTTGACCTCTATTACAAGAATATTGATGATATTAATACTAATGACTCAGCGTTTATGGGCTTGAGAGCGTGGGCTGACCATACAATCTCGGATATTTATTCTCAGCTCAGCGAAAAGTGGGATGACCTGGAATATACCCAACTCTACACCAAGACCTTCGGGAAAATCGGCGCCCATACACAAAAGAGTGTGCTCGCGCCTCGTACAAAACAGATTAATGATGCTATTGGCGATCTGACTTCGATCCGGTGGCCTGATGGGTCACCATCTCCTGATAATTTAAGAGATATTAAGAAAAGCATTGGCATAATTCAAGACGCCCTCAATGCTCTCATAGTGGCCAATTTGTACGAAGAGTCAGAGGTTATTGTTTTGCGAGATAAGGCATCAGATGCAATACGAGGCTTGGCGATTGATCTTACAAATAAATACAACGATTATGAGAGGTCGGCTCAGATACTAGCAATAGCTGAAGAGATTTCCGGTACGCAAAGTACTAAGAATAGAAATCAAAATGACAAAAGTACGGTTGAAGAAAACATTATTGCTCAAAGGTTTCAGGTCCCGGTATTGGAGTTAATAAACAAGGGAAAATATCTAGAAGCAGTTGATTACGTTAAACATCAAATCAAGCTTAATCTAGGTAAACACAAGGAATTGAAGATACTCGAAATTCAGCTTACAGCCGTTATTGGTCGCAATATTACCGAAACGCGATCGGTAGCCATGGATAAGATTAATAAAGGTGACTTTTCAGGAGCTGTATCAATGTTCGAGGATCTACGTGAATATATTATCGATAACATAGATCGATTTGACCTTATTAGGGATAAAGTTGATGAGATGGTTGCGGACATTGATGAGAGATCAAAAATCGTTAACAGGGCGGTTTTTGACGCTCTGGCCAAAGAAAGAGATGAAGTCGTAAAAAAACTCTATGAAAAAAACGATGATAGCACCTCAGTTGGAGTCTTTATGTGTTTACTCGATTGCGCATATTATGTGCCTTTAGGAAAGTTCTTAAAAATTAGTGCTTCAAAAAATCAAGTCCTCAACATTCTTTTCATGATTGGATGGTTAACTGTATGGATTAATGGTATAGGATTGATTTTCTTAATACCAACATACATTTGGCAGAGAATGGAAGTAAAATATGTCCGTGAATAAACTTCTCAAGTTTGATCTAGACTCGCTAGACGAAAACTCAACGGAGTTTGAGGCCGAGCGTAAAAAACTAGTGAAGATCTCAAAATCTAAAGGGCGCAACATATCTTCAACAATCTCGTTTAAAAATATTCGCAATATTATCATTGCTGCCGTAGTTATTCTTGGGATAATCTGGATAAGCTCGGGGGACTCTTCAAATTCGAACGGAACTTCAAGTAATAACACTCCTATAAGCGACTACCAGTGCTCAAGTTCTGACGAGAGTACGGCTAATGCTATGAGGCCTTCAATTGACGAAAAGACTCGTATAGAAGCGGAACGTAATCGTCTAGAAACAATGTCCGATCAACTTAACACTCAGAAAAGAGCGATTGATAATTCAACAGTTACAGAATACTCATCTCAGTATTCAATCGACTCCTACAATGACGATATTGATAGCTATAATATAAAATTAGCTAGATATAAAGCCGAATTATCTAGTTACAACACCAGACTCGATACTTATAATAGTAAGGTAGATAGTTATAATGTTTTCTTGTCTGAGCATTGCAAATAAGCATATGAATACAAAACCTCTTCTTCCTAACGGATACAAACTTCCAGATGGAACGATGGTTCAACAACGCATTGAGCGAGTGTATTTCACAGAAGTCTATCAATTGGACAACGGGAAGTATCTTTATGTCTTTTTGAAGCAAAAGGTAGAAGATGTTGTCAGCGAACGTATTAGATCTGAGTTGCTTACTATTCACATAGGTTCTGAAAATTACATCGGGTTGGTTTTCGATAAATTTAATGAACAATTCATAGCAGATTTTCAAGATCGTTTGAGTGTACTTCGTGGATTCG
>CAYQLI010000040.1:0-8770 GCA_964418355.1 uncultured Pseudomonadales bacterium
GTCTGTGGGTCGCAAAAAGCATGCCAGACTACGAAAAAGTTCTTTCTCCACAAAGAAGACTCCATGGAAAACTAGGTTTGAGGAAAGCCGCAGTATTACCAACAGTAATTATCAAGGAAGAGGATAGAAAACCACTAACAGAATGGCAGACCCTAAACAAAAAACCGATTCACGTATGGCATGTATTTTATGATATGGCCTTTGGTATATCGTTAAACGAAGTCGAGAGGTTGATCACAGAAGGCTTAATCGAACCCACCGTTCAGGTTTTTCAGGCACCTGGTGGGGCCACAACCAGAAAATCTCTATACAAAATTTATTACCATTACGCCTATCCTTTGGGTACTTCCATCGAAGACCCAGAGCTAAAATCTGCGTACGTTCAAGACAAAAATGGTCATATATTGCCATATGTGACATTCAGTGGAGGAAAGTTAATTATTTCCACTGATGCTGTTGAAGAGTTGGAACATTTATGCTCCTAAAGAAGGCTGCTAAAAATAGAGAGGAACTTAGAGAAAAAGGACAATTTTGGACACCAAGTTGGGTAGCAAAAGCGATGATTGCTTATGTCGCAAGCCCATCAGAAACTATTCTGGACTTAGGGGTTGGTGCCGGAGCATTTTATGATGCATTATTGACATACAAAAAGAATGCGAATAGTTATAGATATTTAGGAATAGATATAGACGAGGAGTTATTAAGAGAATTGAATAATCGCAAAGCATCCACCAATCATATTTTTGAAAAAAGGGATTATATTTTAGAAAAAATTACAAAGAAATATGGGGCAATAATCTCAAACCCACCATATATCAGACACCATAGGTTATCGTCAGAAGTAAAAGAGGAACTTTCAAACATATCAAGAAATTTAATTGGAAAAAAAATAGATGGAAGAGCGGGAATTCACGTATATTTTCTTCTCCTCGCATTATCAAATTTAAAAAAAGGAGGGAAGCTTGCGTTCATAATGCCAGCTGATACCTGTGAAGGCGTCTTCGCCCATGACCTATGGATGTACATTACCTCAAATTTTTGTTTGGAGACAGTCATAACCTTTTCACCGAGTGCGACCCCATTTCCTGGGGTAGATACAAATGCGATCATTTTTTGTATTAGCAATAATCCACCCAAGAAAGATATTAAAAAAATCCATTGTAATAAATTGTCAGAAAACGGATTAACTGAGGCAATCAAATCAAAATCCAGTTTATCAAACGATGAATGTACCGTAACAACAGTAGATCTAGACAAAGCAATAAAGGTTGGACTATCTAGAGATATTTCTAAATTTAGGAAGCACTTATATAACCTCAAAGATTTTGCCAAAGTTATGCGGGGGATAGCAACAGGCCAAAATGATTTCTTCTTTATGACTGATGCAAAAAGAAAGGAACTCGGGTTGGATATAAAATATTTCACAAGAGCGATCGGTCGGACAAGGGACGCAACTGTTGAAGTTATAACTCAAAAAGTTTTAGATGAATTAGATAAGGACGGACGGCCCACTTATCTTCTTAGTCTAGACAATAAACAAATGTCCGAACTTAGTCCACAGATGCAAAAATATCTTCAATATGGCGAGAAAATCGGACTAAATTTGAAAGCTCTAATATCACAACGAAAACCATGGTACAAAATGGAAACTAGAATTACACCGCCATTTCTTTTTGCGTATCTCGGTAGGAGAAATGTCAGATTTATAAAAAACAATTGTAGTGCAGTTCCCTTAACCTCCTTTCTTTGCGTTTACCCACAACAAAGCAACAAAGAATATATCGAAAAGCTTTGGAAAATACTAAATCACCCAGATACATTATCAAATTTGAAGTTTGCAGGGAAAAGTTACGGTTCGGGTGCAATAAAAGTTGAACCCCGAAGTCTTGAAACTCTTGCTATCCCCGACCACATCATTAGACAATACGCTTTAATTCCAGACAAACAGTTGCCTCTTAACGAAATAGATTAAGATTTCTAAAAATCAACGTAATACAATGGTTTAGATGGCAAAGAAAAGTAGACCTGCCGGCCAGGGGAAGAAGATCATCGCCAGCGCCCTCGTCGCTGTGGCGATTGCGACCGGAGGTTGGTGGGTAGTCGGGAAAAACAAAGTTCAGGTAAGTAGCTATGCCGCCGCGAAGGTACTCGACGGTGATACTTTCGTGACCCAAGAAGGGCTGATGATCAGACTGGCATCACTAAACGCTCCGGAGGAAGGCCGGTGCGGTTCGGAAGAAGCAACTGAGAAGTTAACCGAACTTGTTATGAATAAACCGCTATATTTTAGGATCACCATCATCGATTCCTACAAACGATTAGTTAGTCTCGTCTATACCCCGGAGGGTTCGGTGAATGAGGAATTACTTCGAAACGGCTTGGTCAGAATTGAAAAAAGAAATGGCCCGGACGAAGAGAGGCTAGAAGAAGCGGGCCGGTATGCCATCGATCATAGCCTTGGTATCTACAGTGATAAGTGTCTGTCAAAAAAACCTGACCAGTCTGGCTGTGATATCAAAGGTAATATTCACCACGGAGATGGTGAAAATATCTACACCCTTCCGGGCTGCCAAAGTTATCCAAACACTATTATCCAGAAGGATCTGGGGGATCGTTGGTTTTGTATTGAAGCGGAAGCTATCAAAGCGGGCTTTCGCCGGTCGGGGAATTGTCACACCAACATCAAATAAGAGACCGCACCCTAGCATGCGAATCACCGTCACTGCCAAACCAAAAAAGAAGAGGGAATACGTCGAGCAAGTTTCACCAACCCATTATATTGTGGCTGTGAAAGAACCGGCCGAGCAGGGGAGGGCCAATCAGGCAATCATCGAAGCTTTGGCCGAATATTTCAGTATTCCGAGGTCAGAAGTCGTCCTTATCTCCGGCCAAACCAATAAATCCAAGACGTTCGAGGTTCCGGACCTCCTAGCAAATTTTGAACCAGTCCCCCATCAGAAAAAACTTTTCTAAAAAAAAAGAAAGCCCCCTTAGTTACTTCGGGGGCTCCGGATCAGCCGATGATCAGCCCGAGCGCACCGAGCGCGAACAGGCCAAACAATACGGCACGTACCCAGTTGTGACGCATAACGAACATTGTGATCATCGAACTCTCGAAGATCAGAATGATCGGACGCGCCCAGAATGCGCTCACTGGCCCGCTGTAGACCATGGTCAGCGCCAGGACCGCCAGGAAGAGGATCAATAGGGGAACGTCCGTCCTCTTGCGTACCTGATCCAGGTACTTGTTTTCGTCCATTTTTCACCTCCTGTGAATTGAGACGATTGAAAAGATTATACCCCATAATAATGGTAAATGATATAATTGAGCTATGGCGAGAATTGAAAACATGACCGTCAAGGAGCTGGCTGATCACCTGGTGGTTTTCCCAAGCGTAAACCTGTTAGTTCTAGAGGACCTGAGGGAAATCGAAAATATCGCCGATTATCTCGATATGCTGGGAATTAAATGCCGTTACCTTCATGGCGAGATCGAGCCCCGATTCAGAGTCGAAATCCTACGTGCATTCAAAGAAGGAAAACTTGAGGTCTTGGTCACCACCCCCGAATTTGCCAAGGGCATTCCGCCCAAACCAAACTATTCCCTGAACTAGTACACAACCACGCCGCTGCCGGAGAAAGTAGCAAACTTCTTGTCGAAAGTAGCTCGTGTCCAATAAGCTTTTCCGGCCAACGAATCATTCACGATCACTTGCGACGGGTCCTCCGCCGAACCCACGTAACCGACGACGACCACGGTATGCTCACCAGCGACCGCGAAGATCTTCTCTCCGGCCGGGGTGAACCACGAAGTCGGGGCACCGCTCTTGCTGTAGGTCCAGATGATCACCGGATTGCCTTTTTTCACCTCACCCATGACCTGTGCCAGTGTCCAACCGGAAAATTCGGACGCGCTGCGATAATTTCTGGCGACCCTAGCGATTGGATCCCAATAGACGCCGTAACCCGTGGTCATTTGTTTGCCGTTCACATTCCCGACAAAAGCCTTGTAAGGATCTCCCCAGATGTTCCCATTGTGCGGCGTCGGGTCCACCCCGATCTGATTCAGGAGTTCGTCCTCAGAAACATAGACCTTTCGGAAAGCGAGGGCCATGCGCAGTGAGGCGGCCTCGCAGGAAAGGGAATGCTGTTGTAGAAGTAGAGGCACCGCCAGGATGGTCGTCTCCGCCTCGGTCGTGAAAGAAAAAGAAAAGTCTTGGTTCGAATCCAGTCCGTCGGTGCTTTTTATCCCTGCCGTCAGTCGGGTGGTATATTTCGTATTTGAAGCAAGCGGTTTGCTTGGGGTAAAGATCATGGTCTTTCCCTCCCAACCGAATTTACCGGGCACGGTGGGGGAGAGGGAAAAACTTTTTTCTGCCGAGTCAGGTACAACATCCTGGTCAAAGGTAATCCTGATCGGCATTCGCGGTCCGCTTCCCAAAGCACCATCCCGCGGACTCGTCCTCTCGATGGCCACATTCCCCAAAGTGGTAAAAACGTGGACCAGATCATCGGAAAGGAAACTGCCGTCCTCAGCCCGGGTTCCTTTCGCCAGTCGGGCGGTATAGGTAGTTTCGAAATTGTATTTTTTGGGGGTAAAAACGTAGATCATCCCATCAATCAGCAGAGAGCTGCCGGGAACCGCAGGCGAGATAGAAAAGTTCTTCATCACGTCTGCCTCTATCATCGTCTTGCTGAATCTGATCGTGACCGGCTGACGGCTGGTGACCTTGTTCCCTGTCGGGGTAAAGCTATCAATGCCTGCCGCTTCCTTCGTTGTGAAATAGCCGGCATAGATCTGGCTCTCCGGCCCGGTTTTGATTACCTCGTTGGTCTTTAGATTCCGTCGCAGGTCGGCCTTCGTGACCGTCAATTTGTAGCGGGTACCCTGACCAAGAGGCTGTTTCGGGATAACGGTCAGGTGGGTCCGGGTCATGTCCTCTTTCACCTCAAAAGGAACTCCGGGGGAAAGTTCAAAGTTGATCTGGGAGAGGGTGCCGTTCGGCGCCGTCAGATAAACATCTATCTTCGTATCAGGTCGAACCTCCTTCTGGTTATTTGCCGGCTCGATCTTTGAAAGCTTCGGGCTTTCCTGCGTCTTGAATTTGAACTCAGCATCAAAGGGAGTCGTAACACGGGTGATGTTTTGGATATTTTTCAAAGTGACGGTAAATTCGGCGTCGGCAGGCAGAGTCTCGGTCGGATAGAAAGTAAGCTTCCTCATCATGTGGTTCGGGATCACCCCGTTCTCATAAACCCATTTTCCAGCTATTTCAGGAGTCATCGCGACCGAGAGCATGGCGCGACTGACTGGCCGGTCAAAAACAAACTCGATTCTCCGATTCAGGGGGAAGCCGGACTCACCCGTGCCCGGAACCGCTCTGGATATCTTGGGAGTCGGGAGGAGAAAATTGGTCCAAAAGATCACTGACGCAATTATTAGAAAAGAACCAGTCAATAATGCGGCCACAAATTTTGGGAGGCGGAGTAGGGAAGTGGCCAGGGAAAAAATGACGAGGAATGCGAAAATCGAAATAGCGACTAACTCGATGAGGAGATGCTGATCACCGTAGAAAATATTTCCAAAATTCATCATAGTGAGGCAAGATAATCCCTGGCTGGTTTAAAATTCGGCGCAAATGATAATGCTTTCTCAACTTCGGTTCTTGCGGCCACCAGGTCATTCATTCCTTTATAAGCGATCGCCTTCTCCAGATGCAACTCGGCGAAGGAATCATTGAATCGTAGGCCCAGGTTGGCAAGCTCCAGGGCTTTGTCATACTCCCCTACTTTATTGTAAGTCTGGACCGGCTGGATCTGGTACCAAAGCATCCGCATCGGCCAGCCGATCTCCCGGCTCCGTTCAAAAGCGACTTTCGCCTTTTCATAATCATGGAGACCGAAGTAGCTCGTTCCCAGATTGAACCAGGCGTACATATCTTTTGGGTCTTTTAGTATCGCCGCCTCATTCCGGTCAATCGCATTTTTGTACATCACCTCCTCGTCCCAGTTGTCCCCGATGATAGACCTCAGCACTGCCTCCTTGTCTTTTGTATAGACCGGTAGGTACTCGTGGTTGAACGGTTTCCATTGTTTTTCCTCGAATTCTTCATAAGGATAGGTGATGCCGGTGCCGAGGAAAGAGTCATCCGCGATCAGGATCCCCTGATCATCATCAAAACCGCGAATGATCGTGGTGTGGCCGATGTCTTCGTTGGGGTGGAGGGTGTCCTCGATCACCACATAAAAACCATTGCTGATGAGAGTCTTGATCAGCTCGACACTGCCGTTGTACATCAATTTTGATTCGACCCCCCATTTATTCTTCAAGTAGTCGCGGATCTCGTAAGTGAACACGTTACTATCAGTCGGATTACTCCGCAAAGCCGCCTTCGTCTCCTCCTGGCTGACGTTTTTGCCGAAATACTGCAGGACCATCGAAGTCGTTGCCGGACCGCAGTTGTTATATGTTTGGGGCACCCACTTCGCCGCCGGCAAAATCGCCTTCTTTCCCGCCGGGCGATGAATCGCCCCTATCTCCGGATTCTGCTCCTCGGTTGGGATCCAAAAGCCCTCCGGCAAAGGAGTATACGGTTTGTATTTGAAATCTTTGAAGTAGGTTTCTTTCAGGGTGTCCGCAAAACCCCGAAAGAAAACAAATCCGGCGATCCCCAGGGGGACGGCTACCGTCAATAATCTTTTGTACGAATTACGCCTCGCATCTGACACCTGCATTGATTCATTCTATTATTTCTGCAGTGAAAGTTTCAAACCTCTTCTTTCAGTTTTGGAATCAGGCCGCAATTATCATGGATAAAGCGAAATAAATCCTGCTCTTCGCGCGAAAGATCATCATATGTCCCGTGGCTCCAAACAACATTAGTGAGAAGCTGAGGTCGGCCGTCCGGTCCAACCGTTACACGCGCCTCGACCTGGATCGGGAACTTCTCGCCTCCTTCGGAGACGCTATTTCCAAACTCCACCCTGACTCTTCTGTCAGAAACGATGTGCTCAAACGAAAAAAATCTGGACATATTCGAATTCTAACACTAGTTGATAGTTGTGAATCAAACCTCTTCCGTTTTTTCGGCGACCACGCTGTAGTTATCAAGAATAAACTGAAAAAATTCTGCCTCGTCATGCCAAAGTTCGCCCAATGTTCCTCCGCTCCAGACAATATTGCCGCGAAGTCTGGGTTTACCATCAGGACCGATCAGGACAAGACCTTCTAACTGAAATGGAAACTTCTCCCCATTGGGCTGATTTTTCCCAAACTCCAGTTTGACTCCGCCGCTGGAAGCCTTGCCGTTTTCGATCGCAAAAAGTGTTGCCATGTTGAGATTCTATCACACGCAATTCTGTGGTAATCTAATACACATGCAAGAAAAAGAAAAATGTCCCAAATGCGGTTCGTTACTCGGTGATATCGTCACCACCGCGACCGGTAAGAAACTCCAACGCTGTAGTAACGGTACCTGGAACAAAGAAACCAAAAAGTCGGAAGGCTGCGACTATGTGAAATGGCTTACGCAGGAGCCCGAGACCCTGGACGAGAAGTGTCCCAAGTGCGGCCAACCCCTGGTCCTCCAGTTCACCCGCTTCGGCAAAAAGATGAAGAAGTGCAGTGCTGGTGGCTGGGATAAAGAAGCAAAGAAGGCGACCGGCTGTGACTACGTCGAATGGATCAATGGCACTACCGAGAAACTGGACGAGGACTGTCCCGAGTGCGGCAATAAACTGGTTCTCTTTACTACTGTCAATGGCAAGAGAATGAAAAAGTGTTCTACCTCCGGCTGGGATAGCAAAGCCAAGAAGGCCACAGGCTGTACTTACATCGAGTGGCTCAAGGGCAACTTCAGCCAACCCAAAAACGGCGAAGAGTTTCTTCCTCCGGAGCCGGGAGAAGAAATCGCCTTCTAAAGTATTTCCTTACCCTTCGTTTTTCCCTCCAGATCGAGACCAAACCTTCTCCGTAACCAGGCATTACATTCCTGCACCATCCTCTGGGTGCCATCGTTCTCGATCACGTGGTCGCTCAACTCAAAAGTCGCTTTACCTTGCTGACCCAGGGCGTCTTCGCCAATGCCGAGATCGCGATTATTTGCCTTCCAGAAATCCGCTTCGGTGGTACCATCCTCACCCCGCTTCCTGGCCCTCTCGAGGTATAGCTTGAGCCTTAGTTCGACCGGTGCGTCAACACCGATAATGACACCGTTCATCTGTTCTTTCACAAAAAGGACCTCTCCTGGATTCCTAATGCCATCAATGACGACTAACTTAGCCTTCGTAGGAATCAAAAGTAAACTTCTTTCCACCAAAACAGCACCACCAAAAATCGTCCTTAGCTCATTTCCGATATTTTGTAAGTTTTCCCGAATTCTGGGTAATCCTCTCCGGTCAGCTTCCTCACGGACCCGGTCGGAAGTACTGGTGTAAAAAAAGCCATGATTGGCCAGATACTCACCCAAAAATCCCTTCCCTCCGGAGATCGGTCCGACCAAGCCGATGACGACCCGCTTTTTCATAATGCTTTCCAGTATATAGGAAATTAGCCGCCACGAAACACCTATAGTATAATTGCGGCTGTACCTTCCTAAATCAATCTGTCCGGGGCATTGGCGCCCCGGTCATACAAGGAAAAACATGATGACACTGTTCACCTTTTTTATCCTTATCGTGACCGCTAGCGTGAGTGCCGTGGCCACGATCCATTACGGTGGGAAACTGGCAAACAAACAGCTTTACGATGGGGTCGAAGCCGGCCTCATCT
>CAYQLI010000040.1:8780-9314 GCA_964418355.1 uncultured Pseudomonadales bacterium
CGCCATCGCCGTCATGTATGGTCTGGGCTGGTTGCTCTACCCTCTCGGCGTCACCCTGATACTCGCCGGCGCCCCCTGGGCGTTCTTCGGGCATCGGCTGTTCAAGTAAGGTACCCTGGGTCTCCCGACGCAAGTCGGGGGACCCAAATCTTGTAAAATCAAATTATGGCGAAACAAACAATCACCCTTGAAGGCAGAAATATGGTCCGTGACGCTCTGGTCAGTGGTAATAAGATCACGTCGGTCCTGGTCTCAAACGCGACTCTGGACGATCCTCGCATCCGGGAGATCGAAGGTCTGGCGGGAAAGCAGGGGATCGCGGTCGAAAAGGTCCGGCCCGAGCAGATCGAACACTTGACCGAGTCGGGCAATGCCCAGGGAGTGATCGCCTATATGGAGATGCCCGAGACCCCTTCACTTGAAGAAATTCTCAAAACGAACCCTAATGCCTTCCTGCTTCTGATAAACAAATTGGATTACGAGCAGAACCTCGGAGCGATTCTCCGATCCGCCTGGGCGGCGGGTGTTGATGCT